>JAFNAB010000107.1 GCA_017859955.1 Holophagaceae bacterium | reverse complement strand
TCACTGCGGCTGGTACCCGGACTACTGCCTGCGGCTCTATCCGACGGCCCTGACCACCTTCAACACAGCACTGGTCCACGAAAACCTGGAACGGGTACCGTGCATGAGGATCCAGCGGCTGAAGGGCGATCTCTTACACTTCTCCTATGACAGCCTGGAGCACCATCTCGCCAAGGCCGCCAATTATGCCTCAGCATGGGCCGAGGGAAGAGCTCGCAAAGGGAAGCGCGGAAGCCTTGGCCAGGCGGCTGCCCACGGCGTGTTCAGCTTCATCAAAATGTATTTCCTGCGGGCAGGATTTCTCGATGGCAAGGCAGGCCTGCTTCTCTCCCTTCTAGGCGGGCACGCTTCTTTCATCAAATACGCCACCCTCTGGCTGCATTCCCAGCCCAGGCGCATGGATGCAAAGAAAGACTGAGGAACCTGAGCACTCGCTCCTGACAACAGCCCTCCGATCTCAGCGACTCCCTAAAGATGCACCACAGAGAAAAAAACATCTCGATCACAGCTAACCATCGCAATATCATCAAGACAACTCAAACGCCCCGCCAGATCACGCCCCTAAGCAGGCGCAGTCAAGAGTCACGCAATATTACGGGGACATGGGTCGGCGCGACTCCAACCATCTGTCCCATCGGAGCATTGCAATGAAAACCACATGTTTGATAAATAATTATAACTATTCAAAGTATGTCACCGAAGCCATCGAAAGCGCCCTCAATCAAAAGACAGCATTCGATGAAATCATCGTTGTAGATGATGGTTCCACAGACAACTCTGCGGAAATCATAAAAGCAAGATTTGGAACCAACAAAAAAATAAGCCTGATATCAAAACCTAATCAAGGCCAATTATCCAGTTTTAACACAGGCTTTAATGCAAGCTCCGGTGATATCATTTTCTTTCTGGATTCGGATGACATTTTTGAACCAGATTATCTCCATGAATGCATCAGCTATTATAAACATCATCCAAAATGCGATTTTCTCTACACATCAGTTACGACATTCGGAAATGAAACCCGGCATTTACGACCTTTTACCAAATCGAAAGAATTGGGTTTTTCAGCAATTATAACCTTGTTTACGAAAAAGTGGCTGGGTCAGCCGACATCGGCGATTTCGATCCGCAGGAGCATTTTGCAAAAATTCCTTCCGATGCCGGATGACTGCCTGAAGAATTGGCGAGTTCGTGCCGATGACTGCCTCGTTTGGGGAGCATCACTGGCCGGAGCATATAAATGTTACTGCGACCTCCCGCTCGTACTTTATCGAATTCATGACAACAATAATTTCAACCGAAAAAAACACGATTACCATACTCGCATCAACCGAGTGATAGCAGTAAATTCATTATTCGAACACTTCGAGAACAAATTCAAATTCAACAACAAAGATGACTTCTACAAGCTGGTCAAGGCTGAATTCAATACTATTCCGAATCCAACGTTAAAAGACCTTTACAGCTACATTAATATCGTCGGAGGCTTCAGAATACCCTTAGGCAAAAAGTTAGAAACAATAGGGTCCATGACGAAAACACTCTTCCGCACATACAAGAGCACCTAGCATCCCCCTGTATTTTCGGTCACAGCAGGCACCAAGCACAATTTCAGCAATACTTTTGGAGGTTTCATGAAAAGAGTCCTGGTCACCGGAGGAGCCGGATTCCTGGGATCCCACCTGTGCGAGCGGCTACTCCAGGACGGGCACGAAGTGCTTTGCGTCGACAACTTCTTCACAGGGAGGAAGGAGAATATTTCCCACCTGTTGGGCAATCCATTTTTTGAGCTCATGCGCCATGACATCACCTTTCCCCTTCATGTCGAAGTGGATCAGATTTACAACCTGGCCTGCCCCGCTTCACCCATCCACTATCAGTTCGACCCAGTCCAAACCATCAAGACATGCGTCCACGGGGCCATCAACATGCTTGGGCTCGCCAAGCGGACCCGTGCCAGAATCCTCCAGGCGAGCACATCTGAAGTCTATGGAGACCCGTCCGTACACCCCCAGACCGAGGACTATTGGGGACATGTGAATCCGCTCGGACTCCGGAGCTGCTACGACGAAGGCAAGCGGAGCGCGGAAAGCCTGTTCTTCAGCTACCACCGGCAGTCCGGCGTAGAGATCAAGGTCGCCAGAATCTTCAACACCTATGGCCCGAGAATGCGACCAGACGATGGAAGGGTAGTCAGCAATTTCATCGTTCAGGCTCTGCGAGGGGAAGATCTCACCCTGTTTGGCGACGGGTCACAGACTCGCTCTTTCTGTTTCGTGGCAGACCTCATCGGAGGTCTGGTGTCGTTGATGGAATCCGATTCCGAAGTCACAGGCCCGCTGAACATCGGCAACCCGGTGGAGACTTCGATGGCAACCCTCGCCCAAACGATCCTCGAACTCACAGGTTCCCCTTCCCAGATTCGCTACCTGCCCTTGCCGACAGATGACCCACGCCAGCGTTGTCCGGATATCACCCGGGCACGCACCCAACTGGGTTGGTCACCGACGATCCCCCTGCAGGAGGGGTTGGAACACACAATTGGCTATTTCAGGCAGAATTTGCAAATCTGAGCCCAGGAGTCCAGGCCTTGGGCCCTCTGCGACTGACCTCACGCACCCGCCAGATCAAGGCTGAAGACAACGCCTTCAGCCCTGATCAGCCCCGGTCCGGCCAAGGATCTCCCGGTCGCAGAGCCTCATGCGGGACTTCAGTTCACGGCGCGCGGCCCGCACACTGCCCAGACGCTGCAGAGCGCCCCAGAAGGACACGTAAAAGGCCGTATCCATCCACAACCAGCTCACGGCTAGGCGAAAAGCGGTATAGCCCAGGTTGGCCAGAAGGAGGGGCGGGTCCGTCAGGTTGCTCCAGTGAAAAAGAAAGCGATTGCGGAAATAGATGATCCGGCGATTGCGCTTCTTCACCTTGTTCAGAGTGCCGCTTGAAGCATGATGCACCGTGGCTTCGGGTTCATGCAGGCTGGACCAGCCCAGCTTCCAAGCCCGGTAGGAAAGGTCCACATCCTCGAAAAGATAGGGAGAGTACATCTCCGCGTAACCGCCCAACTCCCGGAGCATGGAAGTGCGGTAAGCCACACATGCCCCGACGGCGTAAAGGTTCTCCCGGACAGTTGACTGGCGCCCTAGGGGCCAGAAGTGGCCCTTGATGAAACCCCTGCGTGTGGAGGAGGTCATAACCCCTTGGTTGGCCCCTTCCCGCTCCGCCAGCACGTTGGGCGTCACCGCGAACACCTCTGGATCAGCAAAGTGGCCAAGGAGGGGGGTCACCGCGCCGGGCTCCAGGCGAACATCGGTATTGATACACAGCACAACCGGGAAGCGGGCCTGGGCAAAGCCCCGGTTACAGGTCGCCGAGAAGCCCCTATTCCGGCTATTGATCAGGACCTTCACCGCAGGGAATGTCTCGCGCAGAAACGCCAGGCTTTCATCCGTGCTGCAGTCATCCACGACCAGGATCTCGAAGTCCCCGCCAGTTCGTTCCAGGGATGCCAGCACTGAAGGCAGGTTCTCCCTCAGGAGCTCGACCCCATTGTAGTTTGGGATGACGGCACTCACTCCGAACATACAGAATTCATTCACGCTCAAGATCTCTACCCCTGGAGAAATGGCCCCCGAGGGGGTGCTCCTTCCACCCTACCCGAGTCGGGGCCTCAGTCTGGAATAATGGGTTCAGGAACCAGCCACCAGGAGCCCCATGCACATCTGTCACATCAACCTCGCCAAGGGCTTTTCAGGTGGCGAACAGCAGGCGCTCAACCTCATCCTGGAACTGGGAAAACAGGGGATACGCCAGACCCTGGTCTGCCGAACCGGAGGGGAACTGGAAAGACGCGGCAGATCGCTGGGTCTGACCTGCCATCCGGTCCGGCACTTCCTCACGGGTCACCTGAAGCGGATGGATGCGGATTTGCTGCACGGCCATTGTGGGCGAAGTGTCTACTGGGCTGCCATAGAACACCAGCTCAAGGGGATTCCCTTCCTGATCACCCGCCGGGTAGACAACCCCATGGGGAAAAGCTGGGCGACTCGCAGGGCCTACGGGGGTGCCGCCAGCATCGTGTGCGTCAGCCGGGCCATCGAGCGGATCGTCGTGGACAGCATGGAAGTGGACAGCATGGAATTGGCCTCCACGGAGGTGATACCGGACAGCTATTCAAGATTCCAGGTGGACGATGGCGAAACCTTGGCCATCAAGCGGGCCTGGGCGGGCAAGTTCCTGGTAGGCCAGATCGGGAAATTCCTTGAGCACAAGGGACACCACATCACGGTCGAGGCTGCACGCCGCCTTCAGATCTCCCATCCCCATATCCAGTTCCTGCTCCTGGGCGATGGCCCCAGGCGGAAGGAACTGGAGGCCCAGGCCTTGGATCTTCCCAATATCACCTTCCTGGGCCACCGGAAGGACATCGGCAACTACCTATCCATCCTGGACCTCCTGGTCTTTCCTTCCATCACAGAGGGACTGGGCTCAAGCATCCTGGAGGCCATGCTGTCCGAGGTCCCCGTCATTGCTAGTGAGACCGGCGGCATTCCCGACCTGCTCGAACAAGACCGGAACGGGATCCTGGTGCCCCCAGGGGACGCCGACGCCCTGACCCGATCCATAGTGGCCCTAGCGGAAAACCCGGATCTCAGGCATCGCTTGACTGCTGAGGCTTCCTTGCGGTTACCGCGCTTCTCCCCCGAAGCCATTGCAGAGCGCTATCTCAGCGTATACGATAAACTTACAATCACGCACCAAGCTTGACCAATGTCATCCCCAGTTTCGTGTTTGGAATCGACCATCGACATCTTCGAGAGGAGCCTTATGACGAAGGGTGTTGTACTCGCCGGAGGCACGGGCTCCCGCCTCTTCCCCTTGACCAAAGTAACGAACAAGCATCTCTTGCCAGTCGGTCAAGTTCCCATGATCTGGCACCCGGTCTGGAAGCTGAAACAGGCCGGCATTGAGGAGATCCTTATCGTCACCGGCACCGAGCACATGGGCGACGTCGTGGGTCTTCTGGGCAGCGGCAAGGACTTCGGGTGCCGGTTCACCTACAAGGTCCAGGATGAGGCCGGCGGCATCGCCCAGGCCTTGGGTCTGGCGGAGAATTTCGCTGGCGAATGCCCCATCTGCGTGATCCTGGGGGACAACATCTTCCAGGACGATCTTGGCGAAGAAGTCCAGGCCTTTGAAAAGCAGAGCAAAGGCGCCCGGATCCTCCTCAAGTCGGTCCATGACCCTCAGCGCTACGGCGTGGCGGAACTAGCGGGGGACCGGATCATCGCCATCGAGGAGAAGCCCCTGAAGCCCAAGTCCGACATGGCAGTTACAGGCATCTACTTCTACGATGCAGAGGTTTTCAGCATCATCCGCACCGTCAAGCCCTCGGGACGAGGGGAAATGGAGATCACGGACGTCAACAACACTTACATCGCCCGCGGTCAAATGAGCTTTGGGACCTTCCAGGGGTGGTGGACCGATGCGGGGACCTTCCCCAGCCTGGCGCTTGCCAATGAGCTCGCCCATGGCGAACCCGTCCCTTTTTCCAAGTAGCAGCAGGGAGTCGCAGTGGAGATCCAGAAAGGCAATATCGAGGGCGTGGTGGTTTCACCGATCCGCAAGTTCACGGATGAGCGTGGCTGGCTGGCGGAACTCTTCCGCCACGACGAAATCGTCAGCGAATTCCACCCCGCCATGGCCTACATCAGCGTCACCCTTCCCGGGGTCCTCCGAGGTCCCCATGAGCACCGTGATCAGGCCGACCTCTTCGCCTGGGTAGGCCCGGGCGACTTCAAGGTGACCCTCTGGGACAATCGCCCGGAAAGTCCCACCTACCTCAATCGGATGGAGCTGGTCATGGGCATCAACAATCCCGGTTCGGTCATCGTGCCCAAGGGTGTGGTCCATTGCTACCGGTGCATCAGCCTGGAGGCTGGTTGGGTGTTCAATGCCCCCAACCAGCTCTTCGCCGGGGAGGGCAAGCAGTCCCCAGTGGATGAAATACGCCATGAGGCGGACCCCAACAATATCTTCGTGAAGGACGAACGCTCCCGCCGGGTGCACGGCTGATGCGGGTATTGATCGCAGGAGCCTCTGGGCAGCTGGCCAGAGCCATCCGGGAGACCTGGCAGGGCCATGAACTGCTCTGCCCCGAGGAAAGCCACTTCAACCTTAATGACCGTGAATCCGTACGCGCCGCTATCCTGGGCGCCAGGCCCGAGGTCCTCCTCAACGCTGCCGCCTTCACCCAGGTGGACCGCTGCGAGACCGAATCCGATCTGGCGATGCGGATCAATGGTGAGGCCGTCGCCTGGATGGCCGAGGCGGCCAATGAGGCCGGGACCCTTCTGGTCCAGATCAGCACCGACTATGTCTTCGACGGCACTGCCCACCGGCCCTACCGTGAAAGCGACCCCACCAACCCGCAATCCCTCTATGGCCGGTCCAAGCTCCTGGGGGAGCAGAACGCCACCCTGGCCAGGGAGCACCTCATCGTCCGCACGGCGTGGCTCTACGACTCATGGGGGAAGAACTTCTACCTCACCATGCTCAATGCCGCCGCCCAGGGGCGCAAGCTGCGGGTGGTGGATGACCAGCGCGGCACCCCCACCACCTGCCGTGCCCTGGCCCGACAGCTCCGGGTCGCCACCCAGGAAGGCTGGCGCGGCCTGGTGCATGGCACCTGCGGAGGCGAGACCACCTGGTACGGCTTCGCCGCCGAGATTTTCCGCCAGAGTGGAATCCAGGCCGATCTCGCCCCCTGCACCACCGCCGAGTATCCTACTCCGGCCCGGCGCCCGACCTATTCGGTTCTGGATGGCACCCGCCGCCAGCAACTGGGCACCGACTGCATGCCGGACTGGCGGGAGGCTCTGGGTGAAGTAATCCAGGATAGGATAATTCAGTCCCAAAGGCGGAACCATGTCTGAAACCGTTCTCGTCACTGGCGGTGCTGGATTTATCGGCTCCAATTTCGTGCATCGCTGGCACCGGAACCATCCGGAAGACATGATCCTGGTGCTTGACAAGCTCACCTATGCCGCCAACCCGGCTCATATCGCGGGCCTGGATGGGGTGGAGCTCGTCAGGGGTGATATCCAGAATCGGGAACTGGTCCTGCACCTCCTGGACAAGCGCCAGGTCAGGAAACTTGTCCACTTCGCTGCCGAAAGCCATGTAGACAACAGCATCACCGGACCCGGCGCCTTCATCCAGACCAACATGGTGGGCACCTTCAGCCTCCTGGACGCGGCCCGGGAGGCCTGGGCAGGGGATGGGAACACCCGATTCCTCCATGTGTCCACCGATGAGGTCTACGGATCCCTGGGAGGGACCGGTAAGTTCCACGAGGACATGGCCTACGCCCCCAACAGCCCCTACAGTGCCAGCAAGGCGGGCAGTGACCACCTGGTTCGGGCCTATCACCACACCTATGGGCTCCCAACCCTGACAACCAACTGCTCCAACAACTATGGTCCCCGTCAGCATCCCGAGAAGCTCATCCCCCTGGCCATCAGCCGCATGGCCCAGAATCAGCCCATTCCCGTCTATGGCAACGGTCAGAACGTACGGGACTGGCTCTTTGTGGAAGACCACTGCGCCGCCATTGAAACCGTCATTGCAAAGGGAAGTCCCGGGGAAACCTACTGCATCGGAGGCAACAACGAGTGGAGAAATCTGGACCTGCTCCATCTCCTCTGCGACCTGGTGGACCGGCATCTCGAGCGCCCCGAAGGCACCAGTCGGAAACTGCTGACCTTCGTGAAGGATCGGGCAGGACACGATCAGCGCTATGCCATCGATGCGGGGAAAATCAGCAGGGACCTAGAATGGCAGCCCCAAACGGATTTCACAATCGGCCTCAACCTAACTATCAGATGGTACTTAAACAATGTCACCCAATTATAAAAATCAAGTTCCTACAGAAAATTCCCTGTTTTCCAATCTAAACAGAGAGCCCACAATATCGGTCGCCATGTGCACCTTTAATGGTGCCAACTACATTGGTGAGCAACTCGAGTCCATCGCGACCCAGTCTTGCCCACCGATGGAACTCATCATCTGTGATGATTGTTCTTCCGATGGGACAATGGCAATACTGGAAAATTTTGCAACAACCGTCCCATTCCAAGTCAGGTTGTTTCGCAATGAAACAAATCTTGGCTCAAACCAGAATTTCGAAAAAGCAATCTCCCTCTGCCAAGGCGACATCATCGTACTGGCCGACCAAGATGATGCGTGGATGCCCCATAAGCTAGAAATCACACTGAGTTCATTCAAGAACCACCCGACGGCTGTAGCAATGTTCTCAGATGCGGCTCTCATGGACCAACACGGAGTTCCCATGGGTTCCACCATGTGGGAGGCGCTCCGATTCTCGCCGTCCCAACACAGCACCCAATCCAATGGAATATTCTCCCCAATCATTTTGCTGACTGGAAATGTTATAACTGGTGCAACCATGGCATTTCGATCGATCTTTCGCCCATTCATCGGAACCATCCCCCCAGGATTTGTCCATGATTATTGGATCGCCCTCGCCATGGCCCACCAAGGGGAGATAGTCATGGTCGACACTCCCCTCATCCACTACCGTCAACACCCCGGTCAACAGATTGGAGCTCCACGAATAAAACCCAAAGAGCCATCGCATTTTCGATGGGGTCACAGAAATCGGATCACACGATGGCGCGAGAAGCATCAGCAAATGACCAAAATGCACAATGCTTTATCCACACTCCTAAACAACCTTTGTATCACAGAAAACAAGGGACCCGCTTTCTTGCAATTCAGCATGAGATACCACGCGTACTTGTCGTTTCGCCTGGAGTTGTCTCCAAGATTGAGTCAGCGTATTTGGCCGATTCTCCGAGAACTATTACTCGGGAATTACCACCTCAACCGCAAACCGTTCAAGTGTGTTTTACAAGATCTAGTAGTTACCCCAAAATCACAAATAAGACATAAGCAATCCACGAAAGACAACAAATGAAAAATTCAACATTAGCTGGTGCAAATGTAATCGGTTTCATAAAAGGCGACTTCGGACTAGGTCAAGGAGCCAGAATGACCATCAAGGCCCTACAAGCGGCCGAAGTCGATGTTTGCCCTATTAACTTCAACGCAAAAACCCCACACAGCACATCCGACTCAACCATTCAAAACATAGAAGAAAATTTACGATTCCCCATCAATATCATCCAGATCAACCCAGACATGATTGAATGCTTTATTAAAAATGGCGGAAACGAACTACTAAAAAACCGATACAATATTGCGTACTGGGCCTGGGAACTAGCCGAATACCCAGATAACTATCTACCCTACTTCAGCTTGTTCAATGAAATTTGGACACCCAGTAATTTCTGCAGTCGAGCTATATCCACAAGATCTTTGATACCAGTGCTAACATTCAACCATCCCGTACTTCAAAATCATTCAACAGTCGAAAGAGAAGACTTAAATCTACCAAAGGATAAGTTTATTGTCTTGTCTATGTTTGACTTTTGCAGCTCCTCTGAAAGAAAAAACATTGAATCAACAGTAGAGGCGTTCAAGAGATCACTAGGCAATGATCCATCTGCCATACTTGTCGTTAAGTCCAGCAAAGGAGACTTGTTTCCCGAAGAGCAGGCAAAGCTAGAGCAGCAGCTCAGAACATTAAAAAATGCAATCCATATCAAATCCATTATCAGCAGGGATCACATAGATGGGCTAATTAATTCATGCAATCTCTTCATATCCCTACACCGAGCCGAAGGCTTTGGCTTGACACTCGCCGAAGCGATGGTTGCAGGGAAACCAGTGATCGCCACCGATTATTCCGGAAATAGGGATTTCATGCACTCGGGCAATAGTTTTCCAGTCCAATACAAGACAATCAAAGTCACAGCCGACATGCCAATCTACACAACCGGGAATAAATGGGCAGAGGGCACAGTAAACCTATGGGCTGACCCAGATATAGATACAGCAGCATCAATTATTACTTATATCAAAAACAATCAAGAATACGCCAAGACCATTGCCGAAGAAGGACGCCAATACGTCCTCAGCAACCTATCTCCGGAACACATTGGCAATATGATGAAAAGACGTTTGACTTTCATCACAAACAACGATTACCACCTTAACCAAGTCAACAACGACAGCAAGAACCTTCAACTTCTCAAACTGGAACACCAGACACTCCAATCCCGCGTCGATTACCTTGAGCGCACAATATATAGCAAGCTGCGCAAATCCATCAAAAAGTGGTTCCACCCCAACAAGGTTCGATAATTAAATCCCATCAATACGTCCAACCAAAGCAGGCACTTCATGTTCGAGATTGGCAATACGACAACGACCTTTGCAGGATTGGTGATCATCGCCGCTCTATGGATATTTCAATCCATAACCACCAGAAAGGCGTTTAAAAAAATCAGCAAGTTAGTCCAAGCAGTCCCGAAACCGAATAATCTCGACACATTGAAGATCCTCGGAGCCATTGAATACCGCCTACGGCGGCCGACGGTAGACTTCGAACCTTCAGATTCCGGCAACGAAACCTGGATCGTTTGTTTCACCCTTGATCGAAGAGTCATGCTGGAACGGACATTGCGTTCGATCAAACATCACGAGCCTCGCATAAGGCTCCTCGTAGTAGACAATGGAAGCACTGACGGTACGCCCCAATTTCTGACCCAGTGCCTAGCCCAAGGCCTTGTCGACAAAATCATTCTCAACAGGAGGGGCGATATCCCTCAATGGATGAAATCATTCAATCTACACCAGGCATTCCAACTATTGAGCCCTGAACGTGTCGATTACCTCGGCTGGATTGACGACGACATGGAAGTGCATAGCCCCTGGAAGGATTTGGGAATCCACCTGCTGCAAGAATTCAGAAAGGAAGGCGTTCGCATGATCACCTTCCACAGGGACAACATCCAGGACATCCACCACCCTCCCCTCCGAAGCATCATCGCCCTGGGACAGGAAGTAGCCATCAAAGCCACCGTGAATGGGTCATTCGTCTTTTTCGATTCAGCCACCCTCAAAGAATTCGGCCTTCCACCCATCCGTGAAGACATCAACGAAATGGGGGTCGAAGACTGGTTCTACAGTCGCATCCTCCAGGGACAGGGCTTCTATTGCGCGTCTATTGACCGTGCTATCCATCATGGATATACAGATTCGACGCGAGAAAGAGTTCAAGCAGATCCTGCCTAGATTCGAAGCGGTCTTTTAACCTAGATCGGCGGGGTGCGCCAGAAGCGCTATGTTTTCGTGGCCACCCTGGGGTATTCCAGACCGAAGTTCCATATGGATGCGCCGAGAACCTGACTGAGCCATAAGGACTTGGGTTGATTCCAGGGTTGCAACTACTGCCTACAGCCCCTTGAGGCCG
>JAFNAB010000106.1 GCA_017859955.1 Holophagaceae bacterium | reverse complement strand
GGGGATGGTCTTCTTGAGGGACTCGACGTGGGAGATCACGCCCACCTGGCGCCCCTCGCCGATCTCGTCCAGGACCGCGATGGCGCGATCCAGGGAATCACCGTCCAGGCTACCGAAGCCTTCGTCGATGAAGAGGGCGTCCAGACGACGCCCCCCGGCGCTGGCCTGGATTACATCCGATAGCCCCAGGGCCAGGGAGAGGGAGGCCAGGAATTTTTCGCCACCGCTGAGGGTGCCCACACCCCGCTGGCCCCCGGCGTGGGCGTCGTGGACATCGATCTCCAGTCCCGCCCGCTTCCGGGCATCCGATACGGCATCATTGTGAACGAATCGATAGCGCCCCCCGGAGAGGATCGAGAGACGGCGGCTGCCTTGGTCCAGAACCTGGGCCAGCCAGCGCCCCAGGACGAAGCTGGAGAAGCTGAGCTTGGGTCGCCCTTCTTTCCCGGCGCCGTTCAGATCGTTGGAGAGTTCGAGGAAAATGGCTCCCCGGGCCTTGAGGGCCTTCCAGGCCTCCTGAAGCTCGGCCCAGCGACCCGCCGCCTTGAGATGAGCTTCCAGAGCCGTCTGGCAGGCATGCTGGGCATCCTTGGCCCGATCCCGGGCGGAACGGGTACCGCTCTCCGCCAATTCCAGCCCTTCCAGATCCGGCTCCTCCACCCCCCGCAGGGCCTGCTCCAGGTTCGCAAGGGCGCCCTTGGCGGCGTTCAGATCCCTGTGGATCAGCGTCCCCCAGCAGGGCCCGACGCAGGGCCTCCCGGTCGGCAAAGCCTGCGGAGGCCAAGGCCCTCCGCAGCTCCCCATCCAGCGCCTCAAGGCGACCAGCAAGGGCCGACAGATCCTGGGCCTTCTGGCTCCGGGCGGCCTGAGCCAGGCCCTGGTCGTTCTCGGCCTCCCGGACTTCGCGTTCCAGGCCATCCAGGCGCTCGCCCTCACGCTGGATACTTTCCGCCAGGAGCCGAGCCTCGATCTCCAGCTCAGCCAAGGCCCCGGCGGCATCCTCCGGCGCCCCGGCTTCCTGATAGATCCGCTCACGGTTGCTTGCGCGGACAGCCACATCCTGCCGAAGGGAATCGCGCCGCTCCCGGAAACGGTCCTGCACCAGGCTCGAAGCCCGGATCCGCTCCTGGAGCTCACCGCGACCCTCCTGGGCCTTTTCCAGGGGTTTGAGGCGTCCCGACAGGGCTTTGTAATCGTCACGCAGGGCATTGAGGCGATTGAGCAAGGCCTCGGGCCCAGGGAAACCCGCTTCCGCCAGGCCAGTGGCCAGGTCCCCGGCCTCCTGCTTCTGCTGCTCCAGTTGGCTGGCCGCCACCCGCGCCAGGCTGCCGGTGTCCAATACCCGCTGCTGGCAGGCCTCCACCAATTCCCGCCGGGTTTCTAGCAATTCAGCCTCGGCGCCACCGCCGCCCAGGGCTGGCGCAGGGTGCTCCAGGCTGCCGCAGACGGGACAGGGTTGGCCATGGACCAGCCCCGCAGCCAGGTCGGCGGCCCTGGCCTGATCCCGGGCTGCTTCCGATGCCCTCAGGGCCTCCTTCGCGGCTTCCAGTTTGCCGACGGCGCGCTGGGCCTCGGCTTGGGCGGCCTTGAGATCCGCTTCCAGCCGGGGCAGCCCGGTGCTCCGAAGCTCCAGAAGCGCCTTCGCGTCCTTTTCCAGCAGTTTCACCGGCTCGACCTCGGCCATGAGGCGGTCCATGCTGCTCCGCAGTTCCTGAAGAACCGCGACCCCTTGATCCATGGCAACCAGTTGCTCCAAGAGGACCTGATGGTCGATCCCCGCCTGGCCCAGGTCCTCCTCGGCCCCCTGGAGCGCCCGCCTCTGCGTCTCAAGGTCCTGTTCGAGCTCCGCCAGTTCCCGTAGCCGCAGCCTGCGCCCCTCAAGGGTCCGAGCCTCCTCCCGGCGCGCTTCCAGGCCCTTCCGGGCCTCTTCGAGACCGGCACAGGCCTGACGGGCCTCCGCCAATCGGACTTCAGCGCCCTGGACCCTGGCCTGCAGCGCCTGCAGATCCTGTTCCAACCGAATGCGATCCTGCTCGGCCGCCTCGGTCTGATCCAGGATCGAGCGGACCTGAAGGGCCCGCTGATCCTCGTCCAGGCGTTTCTGATCCTGCTCCCGCGCTGCGGCCTGCTCCTCCAGACCCGCCAGGAGTCCCTGCTGCTTCGCCAAGTCCTGGAACTGCTTCTGGCGCAGGGTCCCCTCGGTCAGGGCCGCCAGGGCGACCTGATGCGCCTCGTCCGCCGCCCTGGCCACCCCCTGGGCTTCCCCAAGCTCCTCCTCCAGAAGGGCCTGCCGTTCAGCCGCCTGATCGGGATCAAAGTCGCGGCGCACCTCATCCTGGCGTTCCCGCAGGGCCCTCTCCTCGTCCTCGAGGCCCTTGGCGCGCTCCTGGGCCAGGGCCGCGAGGCGCTCATGATCCTCCACCGGAAAGAGCTGCTTGAGGAGCAGCTCCCGGTCCCGGCTTTCCATTTCCAGGAACTGCTGGAACTGCCCCTGGGGAAGGACCACCAGCTTGGAGAATTCGGCGTGGCTGAAGCCCACGGCGGCCTGAAGGGCGGTATCGACGGCCGAATCCGAGCCCTCGGCCAGTTTCTGCCAGTCCTCGGCCCCATTGGGACGCCGGAAGGCCGCCAGGAGCGTGGTCGGCTTCTTGAAGCCGCCGCCGCGCAGCGCCTTTTCCACCCAATACGGCGAACGGGTCACCTGGAACTGCTCCGCCAGGGTCTCGAAGGTGAAGTTCACCACACAGCTTTCGGTCTCAGCGGCGAACTGGGAGCGAAGGGTGGCAGCATTGCGGGTCCCCAGAGGGCGACCATAGAGGGCATAGCTGATGGCGTCGAAGAGAGAGGTCTTCCCCGCGCCGGTATCTCCCGCGATGAGGAAGAGGCGATCCAGTCGTGCGAAATCGATACAAAGTTCTGGCCCTGCGTAGGGTCCAAAATTCTGGAGTTTCAGGACAAGCGGCTTCATCGGCTCTGCTCCAGTTCGGCCCTGAGTTCGCCGAAGGCCGCCACCAGGGCATCGGAGGGATCAACCTCCCTCAGGCGTCGCTCAAAGGCCCGGAATTCCTCCCCCAGATCGGCTTTCTGAATCGCCGGGATCGGAGCCGTGGACTGGGACTGCGGCGCGCAGTATTCCTGGAAATCCAGCAGCAGGGGGAAGCGGCTCCTCAGGCGGGCCACGGGTTGGCTGATGCCGGCGGGTTTTGTGAGCGTCACGCGCACATAGGCCTCGCCCAGCCCGGCGAAACGTTCTTCTTCCAGCAGCTCCTCAAGGGTGCCCTTGAGATTGACCATGGGTCGCAAGGGGCTGACGGGAAGCAGCTCCACCTGGGGTTCGGCCCCCTTGACCAGGGTGATGGCGGCCATGGACTTGGACTGCCCGGCCTCCGAAAAGCTGTAGGCCAGAGGGGTTCCGCTGTAACGGATCCTGGGGCCCAGGCCCTGGGGGCGGTGAAGGTGTCCCAGAGCCACATAATCAAACCCCTCGAAGGTCCGGGTCTCGATCTGAATGGCCGTACCCACCAAGGTACGTTCCGAATCCGAGACTTCCCCCCCGGTGGCAAAGCAGTGGGCCACGAGCACATTGAGGCGTTCCGGATCCATGTGCCGCCGGATCCGCGCCACGGCCTCCTCCAAAGCCTCACGTTGGGTCTGGAGGAGCACCCGCCCGTTCTCCCCATCGATGGAAAGGCTGCCGGACCAGAGGAAGGGAACCAGCCAGATGTCAGCCCCAGGGAGCCGCACGGGCTCGTCCACACGCTCCCCGCCTCCCCGGATGTGGATGCCTCCGGCTTCCAGCAGCCGCGATGCCAACGCCACCCGGGTGGCGCTGTCATGGTTGCCCGCGATGACCAGCAGCGCGGTATCGGGGCAGGCCTCCCGGAAACCCTCCAGGAAGGCATTCCAGAGCCCTACGGCATCCTCCGAGGGAATACTGCGGTCGAAGACATCCCCGGCGATCACCAGAGCCTCAAAGCGCGAGGCGCGAAGGCGTTCCAGGAGTTCCCCCAGGAACATCTCCTGGTCCCGCAGGAGACTGTGCTCGTGCAGAACCCGTCCCAGATGCCAATCAGAGGTATGAAGGATGCGCATGATCCAGGTATACCCTGGATCGAGCGTCAGGAGATGTCCTGGCTATACCGTAACGTCCACCAGGCTGTCGGACTGCGTCTTGGCCGTGTCCTTGGTGTCGGTCTTGGCGTCAGCTTTGGTTTCTGGCTTGGGATGAGTGCGGTTGTATTTCTGGATCTCCATCTCAGTCACCTTGCCATCACCGTTCAGATCCCTCGGATCGCTGACCAGCGAGCTGGCGCTGCCGGCGCTGCTCGTCGCACTTCCAATGCTCCCCACTGCCATGACGGCCTCCTGATGATGAGATTCGGTTGATTATCGGCAGGCCCGTCACCGCGACTGAGCCATACAGCCGGAACGAGCGGAGGTGCCGCCGGACGAATGCCCAGGCGGGCCGAATGTCACATCCGACCGGGTCGGCAAAATCACAACCAGCACACCAACACCACTTAATCGAAACAGGGATAGAAGGTTTCTGCGATTCGCCCAGGGACACACCGCAAAGCGGGCTGACATAAACTCACCCGGAGCTTCCGCTCCGACGATGACCAAGGGAGTGAATACCAGCCCGCCCTAATTTCATTTTGCAAAGCACAACACACGGCATGTGGGACCGATCCATCATGCCAGACCATCCCGCTCCCCCCACTCCGGCTGAATAGGGTTTTGACCATGGCACGCCATGCCCCCCGGGAAGCTCGCCCGCCCTTTCTCCTGGTCTCCATGGCCCTGGCTGGAATTCTGGGGCTGGCCTTGGCAATCCATTTCCAGATATCCAGCCTGCGCAGAGAGGAGCGGACCAAAGGCGAAAACCAGTTGTCCGCCATCGCAGAGTTGAAGGTCGCCCAACTTTCCATGTGGCGAAACGAGCGTTTGGCCGATGCGCACACCTATGCCCACCTGCCGACCTTTTCGGAATTGGCCAGGAAGGCCATGAGGGGCTCCGCCAGGCCCGCAACCGCCAGGCTCCTGCAAGAATGGCTGGGAGACCAGCGTCACTACGACCAGGCCCGACTCCTGGATACCGAGGGCAGGGAAATCCTGGTCGCTCCGAAGGGCACCCCCTCCATCACGGACCGGACCCGCATAGAAGCCCTGGCAACTCAGCAATCAGGCAAACCCATCCTCATGGACTTCTTCCGGTGCCCCCATGATCAGCGCATCTACATGCAGCTGGTCACCCCCGTGCCCGATAACCGGAATCCCGGCAGGGTGCTGGGTTCGCTCGTGCTAAGGATTGACCCCAGGGAGGCGCTCTACCCCATCGTCCTGCGCTGGCCCACGCCTTCCCAATCCGCAGAAACCCTGCTGGTGCGCCAGGAAGGCCAGGAGGTGGTCTTCCTGAATGATCTGCGATTCGCGCCCGGGTCCGCCCTTTCCCTGCGGGCCCCCCTGGGAAAGGGAGACCTCCCTGCGGCCATGGCCGTACGCGGGATGAAGGGCATCGTGGAGGGCCGCGACTACCGTCAGGTCCCGGTCCTGGCTGATCTGAGGCCCATCCCCGAATCTCCATGGTTCCTGGTGACCCGCATGGATCAGACGGAGGTTTTCGCATCCTTCCGACGAAGCCGACTGAACCTACTCCTCATCGGCGCAGGACTCACCCTGGCCGTCATCGCAGGCGGGATCGCCCTCTGGCGGAATCAGCGCGCACACTATTACAATGAATTATTTATTTCGGAAAATCGACTCCGCGAAAGCGATCTGCGGTTCCGCCACATCGTGGAGGAAGTTCCCTTCCCCATGATGATCCACGCCGATGACGGCGGTGTCGTGCTGCTGAGTCGCGCCTGGACCGATCTGAGTGGCTACTCGCACAAGGAAATCCCCACCCTCGCCGAGTGGACGAGAAAGGCCTATGGTGGTCGTCAGGGCGAGGTCCTGGCAGAGATCGGGACCCTCTACGATATGCCTCACCGCAAGGCCGAAGGTGAGTATGTCGTGACGTGCAAGGACGGGTCCGAACGGACCTGGGATTTTTCCTCGGTCTCCCTGGGACGCCTCCTGGATGGGCGATGCATCGCCATGAGCATGGCCTTCGACGTCACGGAGCGCAAACAGGCAGAGGCTGCTTTGGCCGTCAGCGAGGCGCGGTCCAGAACGATGCTGAAGACCGCCCTGGACGGTGTCTGGTTGGTGGATCCCCAGGGCCGGTTCCTGGATGTGAACGATGCGGCCTGCGCCATGCTGGGTTATTCCAAGGCGGAAATGCTCGCGATGACAATTGCCGATGTAGATCGCCTCGAATCGGTGGATAGCGTAAAGTCCCGTTCCGAGTTGCTGATGGAGAGGGGTTCAGATCTTTTCGAGGCCACCCACACCAGGAAGGATGGAACCCGATTCCCTGTGGAGATCTCGGTGACCTTTCAGCCGGAACAGGGGCAGATGGTGGCCTTCGTGCGGGACATCTCTGAACGCAAGGAGGCCGAAGCCGAGCGAAGCACCGTGGCGAACCTCCTGGCATTGATCGACGAACCCGGCGACTTCCACGAGGCCATGGCCCGTCTCACGGCTTCCCTCCAGACATGGTCCAGATGCGAGGCCGTAGGCGTGAGATTGCGGGCAGACGGCGACTACCCCTACTTTGAAACCCGGGGCTTCCCCGAGGCCTTCATCCGGGCCGAGAATTCACTGTGCAGTCGGACGCCAGGAGGTGAACGCCTTTTGGACAACGCGGGAAATCCAGTCCTTGAATGCATGTGCGGAAATGTCATCTGCGGCAGGACGAACCCCGCCCTGCCCTTTTTCACCCCCCACGGGAGTTTCTGGTCCAATGGCACCACGGCGCTGCTGGCAAGCACCTCGGAAAAGGACCGGCAGGCCCGCACGAGGAACCGCTGTAACGGTGAAGGCTATGAATCCGTGGCCCTGATTCCCCTGCGTATCGGAGGCCAGGCCTTCGGGTTGCTCCAGTTCAATGACCAGCGCCCGGACAGGTTCACGGTGGATCGGATCGCCAGTTTCGAGCGGATCGGCGACAGTCTGGCCGCCGCCATCTCCCGCCGCCAAACCATGGAGTCACTCCGCGAAAGCGAGTATTTCTTCAAGGAATCCCAGAGAGCCTCCCAGACCGGTTCCTATTCCTCGGATCTTGCGAAGGGCTTCTGGAAATCATCCGAAGTGTTGGACCAGATCTTCGGAATTGACGGGACCTTCACGCGAAACCTAGAGACTTGGCTGGACTTGGTTCATCCAGAGGACCGGGAATGGATCGTCCGGTATTTACAGGACGAGGTCATTGGCCAGCGGAAGGACTTCGATAAGGAATACCGGATTATCCAGAAGGTCACCGGAGAGCTCCGCTGGGTGCACGGCCGGGGTGCGGTCCGTTTCGATGCCGATGGCACCCTCATTTCGATGACCGGGACCATCCGGGACATCACGGAAAAGAAGCGACTGGAGGAGGAGCATGCCAGACTCCAGGCCCAGCTCCTGCAAGCCCAGAAGATGGAAAGCCTCGGCAGTCTGGCGGGGGGAGTGGCCCACGACATGAACAACGTGCTCGGCGCCATTCTGGGTATTGCCACCGCAAACCTCCATACCCAGACCCAGGGCACTGCCATTTTCAAGGCATTTGACACCATTGCCCAGGCTGCCACCCGGGGTGGGAGGATGGTTCAAAGCCTCCTGGGCTTTGCCCGCCAGAGCCCCGCCGAAGAGCAAAATCTCGATCTCAACGATCTGCTCCTTGAGGAGGTCACGATGCTGGAGCGAACGACCATGGCCAAGGTCCGACTGGAGATGGACCTGGCCTCGGACCTTCAGCGCATTCGTGGAGACGCCAGCGCATTGACCCACGCCTTCATGAACCTTTGCATCAATGCGGTGGACGCCATGCCTGAGGGCGGGACCTTGACGCTCCGCAGCCGGAATATCGACCCGGCCTGGGTTGAAGTCGTGGTCGAGGACACGGGAATCGGCATGCCAAAGGAGATCCTCGACAAGGCCCTGGACCCCTTCTTCACGACCAAGGAAGTGGGCAAAGGCACAGGACTGGGCCTGTCCATGGTCTATCGGACCACCAAGGCCCATCAAGGACAGCTCGAAATCCTGAGCGCCCAAGGACAAGGGACTCAGGTCAAGCTCCGCTTCCCGACCTGTGAAACCCCTGCCCCCACTCCGGAATTACTCGATGGAGCAAGCGTCGATTCATCCCGTGCGGGGTTGACGGTACTGATCGTGGACGACGATGACCTGATCCGGATCACGTCCCAGAGCCTGGTTGAAAGCCTGGGGCACATTCCCGTTGCGGTCGCCAGTGGGGAGGAGGCCATGGCAAGGCTCGAGGGTGGTCTACAGCCCGACCTCGTCCTGCTGGATATGAACATGCCCGGGTGGGGTGGTGCCGGAACCTTGCCGCGCCTCCGGGCCCTGAGGCCCGCGCTGCCCGTATTGCTGGCCACCGGCCGGGTGGACCAGGCCGCGACGGATCTGGCAAGGGCCCATGCACATGTGAGCTTGCTGCCCAAGCCTTACCGCCTTCAGGACCTGGTGGAGAAGATGGCATCAGCCCTGGCAGCGATCCCAACCCGGGAAGGGCCGCCACAGGGCAACTGAAGCCGATTTGCCGTCAACCGTAGCGCAACCGCGCACTGGGATGCGACGGCCAATCAGAAGGGATTGGACTCCCGGATCCGCCTATCCCACAGGTCGGTTTCCGTGTGCTCGATGTGTTCCGTGGTTTCCTTTTCAACCACGGACCACACCGAGCACACGGACGAAGGCACAGGGCTTCCAGTGGGTCCCTACCTCACAGCTTGATAATGATGGAGGTCAGGGGGTCCAGGGTCACCGTCAGGCCGTCGCCACTGAGGCTGAGACCCACGGGACTGCTGAGGGTGGCGGTTCCGGCCCGGGTGGCGTCCACCACGACAGCTGCGCCGGTCAGGCTCTGGTCCACGGTGAAGCCGTGGGCGCTGGTGTCGGCATTGTGGAAGACATAGTAGGTGCCGGTGCTGTCGGTGGAGATGGCTTTGTACCCGAAGGCCAGAGCCGAAGTGCCGCCTCCCACCAGAGTCAGAGAGCTGAGCTTGGTGCTGCGGTTCGTGCCGGGCAAGCGGAAGGCGTTGGTGGACTTCCGCAGGGCGATGAGCCCCTGGGTATAGGCGTAGAGCTGGTAGCCATTCTGGGAGCTTGCGTAATTGGTGAATCCACCGCCGATGGGATCGTCGGAATAGACCCGGGACCAGGCCACCATGTTGATGGCATCCGAGGCGTTATAGGAGTTGGAGACGAAGGTCCGCGAGTGCGCCGCGTTGCTGGTGGTGTTGGCCGCACCGTAGGCCGCCGTGGTCTCCTTGGTCCGGAACATCTCGTCCCCGGCGTGGATGAAGGCCACCCCCTGGGAACTGAGCAGGATGGCGTATCCGGTGCGCGCCCGCTTCAACAGCACCAGATCATTGGCATCGGACTTGGCAAGACCGGTCGCGCAGGCCAGGACATCGTAGAGGCAGAGGTTGTCGTGGCAGGTCAGGTAGTTGATGACGTTATCGGGGCTGGGGGCAGCAAAGGCATTGGTCGGGGTCCCCGCGATGTTCGAAAAGAGCGCAGTCGCCGTCTGGGCCTGGCCCGTGAGGAAGGCGGTCGCGCCGTCATTGGGATACCCGTTCTTGAAGATCTGCCGGTAGCTGTCGGAGAACATGGCCACGTTCTGACCCGAGAAGGCCGAGACGTGGGTCTGATCCGCCGCAGCGATGCTGGTGCCGTTGTAGTCCGTACTGCCGCCGCTGTAGAAGCCGGTCCAGCCCTCCCCCAAGAAGAGGGTATGGGGGTTCAGGTCAGTCGCAGCCGCGTAGGCAGCCTGAAGGGTGCCCGTATCCAGGACCCCCATCAGATCGAAACGGAAGCCGTCCACGTGGTAGTCCCCCACCCACTGGACAATGGAGTCCACGATAAGCTTGCGGGTCATCTTGGCATCGGAGCGGACATCCCGGCTCCCCGCGCCGTTGTTGCTGGTGGAGCGGTAGTAGTAGTCCCAGAAGTTCGACTCCGTCAGCACGTAGTTGTTGGCGGTGTGGTTGTAGACCACGTCCAGAATCACGCCCATGCCCTGCTTGTGAATCTCATTGATTAGAGTCTTCAGTTCGTTGATCCGGGCAGCGGGATCGCCTGGATTGGCCGAATACATTCCGGTGGGCGTGAAGTAGTTCTGGGGGTCGTAGCCCCAGTTGTAGTTGGCCCCGGAGGTCAGGGCCGTGCCCATCTCCCGGGTGCCGATCTGCGTTTGATCGTAGGTGTAGTTCTCCAGGGGGCAGAGGAGCTGGATGTGCGTGACGCCCAGTTTCTGGATGTGGGGCAGCATGTCCACCAGGGCCTTGAAGGTCCCCCAGGTATGGCTGGGGAAGACCAGGCTTGAATCCACCGTGAGGTCCCGCACGCCCGCCTCATAGACGATGGCGTCCCGGGCGCTGACATAGCTGTAGGGGGCAGCGGTGCTCCCATCCGTCCCCTTCATGGCCGAGCCGTCGAAATAGGTGGGAGCTGACCAGCCGCCATCCGGTAGGGTCAGGTCCGGGTCCAGGATGGCTCCCTTCCCGATGGAATCCCCGCTTATGGAACTGCTCGACGTGTGCTTCCACTGGGCCATGGACCGGGCATAGGGATCCAGGACGTAAGAGCTTCCGACCTTGTAGACATAGTAGTTCTGGGTTGGCAAGGCCACGCTGCCCGTGCTCCAGATGCCATGGGCCCCCTTGGTCATGGCCAGGGTGGCGGCGGGCGAACCCAGGGCATCGTTCCAGGCGCTGTAGAGCTGAACGCTCACACTGGTCGCATTGGGATGCCAATAGTTGAAGGTGACCTGCGCCCCGTTCACCACAGCCCCCAACTCGCTGCTGGGAACATCGTAGTAGGCGGCGTCCGCCGAAGGCGAGCTGCTGGTGCTCGCATCGATGGTCCGATAATCCGTGGTGGCGGTGCTCCCACCGCCTCCGCCACCGCCGCAGGACAGACACATGATGGCGATAAGGGTCGCGATCAGCAGGAGCATGGGCATCTGCCAGTCGATCTCGACGATGGGATGGGTGAGATCCTTCATGGTTGCACCCCGCCAGGAAAGTCGCATATCTGCCACCTCTACTTCTTCGTGGGACGGGCCGCCAGCTGGTACATTCGGCTGTAGTACTCGTCGAGCATCCGCTTGATGGCAAAGGTCTCGCGGGTGCTCTGGATGGAGGCGCCCATCATGTCGATCCAGCGCTCCCGCTGCCCGTAGTAGGTGGGCAGGACTTCCTCCGACAGCACCTTCTTGAAGGCCTTGAAGTCGTGGCGATCCAGGACGGCCTCATCCTCGCTCTCGAAACCATCCCCGAACTGCCAGCCGTTCACGCCGTGCTGGCAGGCTTCGGGCCACCACCCGTCCAGAATGGAGAGGTTCAGCACGCCGTTCATGGCGGCCTTCATCCCGGAGGTGCCCGAGGCCTCCTTGGGACGGCGGGGGTTGTTGAGCCAGACATCGGAGCCCCGGGTCAGCATGGCCCCGATCTCCATGTTGTAGTTCTCCAGGAAGACCACGCTCTGGGGGTACTTCCGGCTCATTTCGACGATGTTCTCGACGATGGCCCGGCCGTTGTCGTCCAGGGGATGGGACTTCCCGGAAAAGACGATCTGGAGCTTGCCCCCCTTGAGCAGCGGCTCGATGAATTTCCGTTCCGTAAAGATGAAGTCGGAGCGTTTGTAGGGCGCCGCCCGGCGGGAGAAGCCGATGAGGAGGGTCCCGGCATCCAGCTTCACCCCATTGCGCTCCTCCACGAAGGCGATGAGCTTGAGCTTGTTGTCCTGGTGCCGCTTCCAGAGCGCCTCCCGGGCCTTCTTCGAGCCATCGAAGGCAGCCCCGAGATCCAGCGTCCTGGAATCCACCCAGGTGCCGGTATGGATGGCATTGGTGATGCCGATGATCTCGCTGCGTCCCTGCACCTTCGCCCACATGGCATTGGCGGTCACCCGGTGGAGATCCGCCACGGCATTGGAGATCCGGGAGAGCCGCAGGGCCCCCACGGTCATGTTGAAGGGCTCGCCCCCCAGGCGCTTGAGCTGGGCCTTGGTCAGCCCCAGATTGGCCCCCAGGTACAGGAGGCGCTCGATGGGGTGGGATTCGTTGCCCTGGACAATGGGCGTGTGGGTGGTGAAGACCACTTCGGCGCGGGTATTCTCCCAGGCTTCCTCGAAGGAGGCCCCCTTGGCCATGCGCTGATGGAGGAGCTCGAAGCCAGCAAAGAGGGCGTGGCCCTCATTGAAGTGGTAGACCTTGGGCTTGAGCTTCAGGGCCTGGAGGGCCCGGACGCCGCCGATGCCCAGGACCATTTCCTGGGCG
>JAFNAB010000105.1 GCA_017859955.1 Holophagaceae bacterium | reverse complement strand
TTGGTGAACGATGGCCCGGTAACCTTCGTGCTGGAGAGGCGCTAAGTCTCAGCGCACGGCATCCCAAAGATCGCACTTGTCTGTCCGGACGCCAGCGGAGGAGGCGTCCAGGCTGTCACCCACCAGCAGGTAACGGTCTGTGGCACCCCCCAGGGATGGCCACTCCGGCAGACCCGCAACCTGGGGTACCCCCTGGTCCGCGAAGGCCACCCAGTAGCGGAGGAGTGCATCCTCCACGACCTGGTCGGCGGTGGTCTTCACACCCAGGGTGGCGTAGGCGGTGTCATCCAGGGTGTTGAAGACATAGAAGAGGTCGATGCCGTGGTAGGCCTCCAGAGAGGCGTAAGCACCCGCCTGGCGATGGGTGAAGAAGTAGCGCCAAACCGGACTCCCTGGCCAGGCGGATAGTGCCCTGGCCGTCCGCCGGACCCCGGCCGTGAACTGGGCATCGGTCAGAACCTGGATGTAGGTGTCCCGGGCCTCCTCATTGGTGCTGCCTGCGGGATAGAGCACCTTGGCCTGATCCCGGTATGCGGAGGGGACCGCCAGAGTCAGGAGGGCTGTCACCTGGGCGGGGGTCACGGTGGCGGGCACCGAGAGACTCATCTCATCGGCCGTGGAACCCAGGAGCACCGGCACCTGGTTGAACTGGCCCGCAGCAAAGGCGGCCTCCGGCGCAGACGGGAACACCGCGCTATCCAGCACCGGCTGCCACACCTGCTGCACGAAGCCCCCGGCCAGGGGATTGGTCTCCGTGGCCACCAGGGTGGCGGCGGGAAGCGCTCTCAACTGGGCCACCTTCTCGGCATCCGTGCCGCTAACCCCCAAGGCATTGACCCAAGTGCTTCCCTCCGAGGAGGCCTGGCTGTATGCCTTCAACACCGGCATGCCGCTCTCCATGACCACCCGCTGAAAGAGACCAGCGGCACCGGGTGCCAACAGCAGATTGCCGGCATCCACCGCTCCAGCACTCTGTCCGAAGACCAGGACCTTGGTGGGATCTCCCCCGAAGCGGGCGATATTATCCCGGACCCAGCGGAGCGCCTGGATCTGGTCAAGCACACCATAGTTCCCAGAGGTGCCCGAGGTGCCCTCCGCATCCAGGCCGGGATGCACCAGATAGCCGAGGGGCCCCACACGGAACTCCGGGGTCACCACCACGGCGCCCCCGGTGGCGGCCATCCGCCTTCCGTTGTAGAGCTGAACCCCCTGCCCGGTCTCGTCCGGCGCGCCCTGCTGATGGGCTCCCCCATGGAGGAAGACCAGCACGGGAAGGGTCGGGGTGCTCAGGCTGGGGGTCCAGACATTGAGGTAGAGGCAGTCCTCATCCCCCACATAGGCTCCCGTCTCCTGGCCCTGCTGGAAGAGGAGTTGGGGACAACGGGGCCGGAAGGCCGTGGCCGCGAGGGCGCCGGTCCAGGATTCTGGCGTCTGGGGCGCCTTCCAGCGGAGCCCCCCCACAGGAGGCTTGGCGTAGGGAATCCCCAGGAACTCCTGGCCGCCGCTGTAGGTGTTCCCCGCCACCACCCCCTGGGCGGTCACCGCCTGCCCTGCCGCCAGCACCCGCAGCGAGGCGGCTTGGCTGGTGGCTGTTCCCGCCGCATTGACCGCCAGCATCCGGTAGCTGCGCCCGTCTTCCTGGGCGGTGGTGGCAGCGGTGGAGAGGGTGCCAGCGGTGGCACCCACCACCGTCGACCACTCCGCGCCATCAGCACTGCTCTGCCATTGGAGGACGGGGACGGGGTCACCGCTGGCGGCGGCCATGAAGGAGGCACTCTGTCCGAGACTTACCGTGGCTGGAGAAGGCTGCTGGGTGATCTGCGGTGCCGTCCCGTTGGAAGGGCTGGAGCCCCCGCCGCCACAGGCCACCGCCAGTCCAAATCCCAGCCCGGCGACCCATTTCCATCCTCCAGCGATCATATATACCCCCTCGGCATCCCTTTGAGCCTTGGACGCCCGAAGAGAAGAAGGGGTTTATTGAAAAAGTCAAACGCCCCGCTTTTCCGGGGGCCACACCAGCTTGTGGAGCTGCAACTGGAAGCGAACCGGCAGTTTGTCCGCCACGATACACTCTGCCAGCCAGCGGGGGTCCAGCTTGCCCCAGACCGGACTGAAGAGCACATCCAGCCGATCTAGAATGCCCCGATCCAGGCACCAGGCTTTGGCCCAGGCGTAGTCCTCCTCGCTGCAAAGCACGAACTTCAGTTCGTCCTGGCCGCTCACGAGATGGTCCAGGTTCGACTCCAGCCAGCACTGGGACATGTCGGCGATCTTGACCACGGCCGCCGGAACCAGGGACAGATCATGACTCCCGGCGGTCTCCAGGGCCACTTCGTACCCCAGGTCCAGCAGGGCCTGCATCAGCACCGGGCTCCCGGCCTGGGCCAGGGGCTCGCCCCCGGTGAGTTCCACGAAAGGAGCGTTGGGTCCCGAAGTCGGAGGGCCGATGAGCCGGGTCACCTCCTCCAGGATTTCCCCCTGGGTCATGGGACGCCCCTCAGCGAAGGCGTAGGTCGTATCGCAGTAAGTGCAACGAAGCGGACATCCCGTGGTCCGGATGAAGAGACAGAGCCGCCCAGCCCGAGTGCCCTCGCCCTGGATGGAGGTGAAGATTTCGTTGATGAGGAGTGTCATACCCACCTCCTGCCGCCGTCCAGGGTCATGATCTCCCCAGTCACATAGGGGCTTTCCGCGGCGTAACGGATGGCCCGATCCAGGTCCCCGGGCTCTCCGAGGCGTTTAAGGAGGGAGCGGCTGGCCAGGAAGGTGGGATCGCTGCCTTCATCCGGCATGACGACCCCGATGGCATGCCCCACGACCCGCACCCGGGGGGCCAGGACCTGGGCGAGGCCCGGAATCAGGGCGGCAAGGCCGGTCTTGGCCGCCGAGTAAGGCAGGCGCTTGAGCCAGGGACGATGGATGGCGGTATCCAGCAGGAACTGGAGACAGCCCCCATTAGCCATCCTCGGAGCCATGGCCTGGGCCACCAGGAAGGGAAAGCTGAGGTTCATCCGCCAGGTTGCCTCCAGGCTTTCAGGGGTCCAGCTCCCGAGTGGCGCCATGGGAAAGGTGCTGCTGGAAATCAGCGCATTTTCAAAGGTGATACCCTCCGCCGCCAGGCCTTCCAGGTCGGCACCCATTCGGGAAACCAGCGCAGGGTCCTCCGCGTTCCAGCAGAGGGTCCGGACCTCCGTAACCCGGGCAAGGGGTTCCAGCCATGCAGTTTCCCCATCCCAGGGACGGGAGCTGGTCAGAACCAGGTTCCGCTCCGGGGCCCAACGCTCCGCGAGGATGCGCCCCAGGCGCTGCCTCCCTCCCACCAGAATCCACCAGGGTTTTCGAGTCTCCACGTTCCGCTCCCCCCTAAGGCTAACGTATCCCTTCAACCCAAGACCTGGGTTGATCGTACAATCCTCGGTCTGGGCATGGAGGACGCATGGACGAGGACAAGCGCAGCAAGGGACTCCCGACCTGGTTCATGGGCGGGGTCCTGGTCCTGCTGACCCTTCTGGTGGGCCTGACCTGGCTCAACGGCGCCATGCTGAACCGCCAGCACCACCAGCTCATGGCCATGCGCGAAGACATCCAGGGCCTGGCGGACAATCTGGAACAGGGACTCAACCCGGAAGGGGTGGAGGAAAGTGCACTTCCGGCTTCAACCCTCCGGCGAAACCGGCGCTTTCTGCGGGTGCAGCAGCAGGAGGACAGCTCCGATCCAGCCTTGAAGGATCTCAGGGAGAGTCGGGATTCTGCCGCCAAGGCTGTCCGGGATGCCAGAGATGTGCAGCGGAAGGTCTCCATCGAGGAGAATGCCCGTCTGGCCGATGAGAAGGCGAAGCTGGATGCCGCAGCGCATTGGTGGCGCCCCTGGCTCTATGGGGCGCTGGCGCTGGCCTTCCTGGCGGTCCTGCTTCGAGCCTGGATCCGGCGAAGGGGCTGACCTTGTCCCTCCACGAATACCTCCAGGGCGATCCTGAATGCAACCACCTCGCAGAGGGGGCGGTGTGGACTGTGGCCCCGATGCTGGCGGACCCCGACCCGAGCCCCTTCCTCAAGGAGCTGGATGCCTGGGCCTTTGAACTGGCGGGTCGGATGCCCCTGCCCTGGAGCCTCCACAAAGCCTTGGACGCCCTCAACCACTTTCTGACCGAAGAGATGGGCCTGCGGGGCGACATCGAAACCTACGACCACCCGGAGAATGCAGTCCTGCCCTTGGTGGTGGCCTCCAAACGGGGTCTCCCCATCGCCCTTTCCATCCTGTGGATCGATGTGGCCCGGCGCCTGGGCCTGGATGCGGTGGGCATCGCCCTGCCGGGGCACTTCATCACCGGACTCAGACTCGATCTGGGCACCCTCTACTTTGATCCCTTCAACCGATGTCGAGCCGTCGGCGAAGAGGATGCGGCGCTCCTGGTCAGCCGCGCCACCGAGGGCCGGATCACCTTTGACGCCTCCATGCTGGCCCCGGTCTCCCACCGGGCCATCCTCACCCGCCTTACCCGCAACCTGCACATCCGCTTCCTCCGAAACCAGTCGTGGAACGATGCCTTCTGGGCCACCACCCACTTGGTCCTGCTCAACCCGGGAGATCCGCTGGTGTACCGCGACCGTGCCATGGTTCAGGTCAAGCGGGGGGATATCCAGGGCGCCCTCGGGGATCTGCTGATCGCCCAGAGTCTCACTGGGAACCAGGACCCAGGCATCCGTGAGTGGATCAAGAGGCTGGAGAAATCGTAGGACCGATCCACCACTCATGAGATCCTGACCCCATGGATCTCACGCGTTTTCTCGAAGCGGCACATTCCTTCGGATGGCGGGGCATGGCCCTCTGGGGCGTCCTCCTGGCCCAGGCCCTGCTGTGGGTCATCCTGGTTCGCCTGCATTGGGCGATCCGACGCGAGGAAGCGCCCTGGGAGGAGTGCGTCGGGAAGATCCGCAGTGCCCTCCTGAGGAGTGTCAACGGAGAAGAGGAGCAGGCAGAGCTTAGAATCCATCGGTACGCCCCAGTGGTGGACCGCATGATCGCCGTGCATTTCTCAGAGGAAGGAAGTGACACCTTCACCCGCTGGCTCCTCCTGCGATGGAAGATCAAGGAGGGACTTCGCCCCTACTGGATACGCTGGGGCCACCTCCTCATCGCCTTTGGGATCGCAGTCTGGTTCCTCCACGGCCTGAGAATGGACATCGGTTTCGAACCCCTTCGCCGCACGCCCTGCGACCCCCGCCTGCTGTGGGTATGGCTGGGCTACTCCATGGTCCTGGCCTGGAAGCTCGTCAAGCTCCAGGGCCAGCTGGAACGGGTACAGAGAGCCCTCCTGCTGCCGAGGCGCGAGGAGTGAGAATGGTCTGCTTTTCCTCCGCTTCTCCGCGCCTCCGCGTGCCTTCCTTTTTCTAAAGCTCGGGGTCTTCCAGGAAATCCAGCATATGTCCGGACTTGGAGGCCTTGGTCTTCAGGTAGAAGAGATTGTGCGGATTGGAGCCCAGCTGATGGGATTCCCGCTGCACATAGATCCCTGCGTCCTCCAGGGACTGGATCTTCCTGGGATTGTTGGTCAGGAGCTTGACCTTGGTGATCCCGAAGAAGCGCAGCATCTCAACGGCAGCCGCATAGGAACGGAGGTCGTCCTCAAAGCCCAGCAGGTGGTTGGCCTCCACGGTGTCATGCCCCTTCTCCTGGAGGGCATAGGCCTTGAGCTTGTTCAGAAGACCGATGCCGCGGCCTTCCTGGCGCATGTAGAGCACAATGCCCCCGTGCTCGGCGATATAGCGCAGGGCACCCTCCAACTGGGCCCGGCAATCGCAGCGGAGACTTCCCATGACATCCCCGGTCCAGCATTCGCTGTGGATCCGGACGGGAATGCGTTTCCGAGCATCTATCTCGCCGGCCACAATGGCAATGTGCTCCTTGCCCGTCAGCTTCTCCAGGAAGCCGTACACCGTGAACTTGCCAAACATAGAGGGAATGTTGGCCTTGGCCACAAAGGGGACAGCCTCGGTTTCGAAACGGGTCACCACCTCCAGGGGGGAGTCCGGTTCCAGGGACAGCTTGGGGGCGGTGCTTCTGTCTTTGGGGGACATGGGTGAGATCCGCCGAGAAGAAGTGGTCATAAGATATGACAACAGAGTTAAAGGGACTTAAACCAATGAGGAAAAAACACTTATTCCACAAGCAATAACGAGGACATCAGGTGGCGGAGAGGTCAGATGCGATCTGGGACACCACCAGGGTGTCCACTCTAGTTTGGGCTGCTTTTGCGGGTCCGTCCACCTTAGCGCCGGAAGCTAATTTATGCCCCCCACCTCCGAGTTGGCGGCAAACCGCATTGACGTTGACTTGCCCCCGGGAACGGAGCCCAACTTTATAGTGACCGTCTGCAAGTTCATACATGAGACAGGAAACTTCAACCCCTCGGATCTCCAGGGCCTTGTTGACGAGCCCCTCCATATCATCCTTGGTGGCCCCGCAGGCATCCAGGTCCGCCTGGGTCACGAGGGTGCTGGCGTATCGGCCCTGGTCCAGGAAACGCATGCGCTCGAAGGCACGGCCAAAGAGGCGGAGACGCTCGGGGCGCCCCTGATGATAGAGCGCCTGATAAGTGGCGGACGGATCCACACCCAGCTCGATGAGGTCTGCGGCGAAGCGGTGGATCCTGGGCGTTGCATTGGAGAAGCGGAAGTTCCCCGTGTCATCGGCCATCCCGGCATAGAGGGCCTGGGCCATGGGCAGCGGAAGGGTCATGCGGGAGGAGGCGAGGCTGTAAACCAGTTCCGCACTCGCACTGGCGCTGGAGTCTACGAACGCGTGATCAAAGCCCATGGGATTTTCCGAAAGATGATGATCCAGGCAGACCTTCAAGGCCTTGGATGCCTGGAAGGCCTCCAGCATCACCCCCAGGCGCTGGGGCTCGGAGGCGTCCAGCAGTACCCAAGTTTCCGCCCAAGACGCCAGATCGGCATGGGCTGCTCCATAGACCTCGATCCAGCCTTCCGTGTCCAGGAAGCGCAGGGAGTCCGGCAGGTCGGGAGAAACCACGATCCTCACCGTCTTTCCCGACCCTCGCAGGTAGTGAGCCAGCCCGACGAGGGCCCCCACGGCATCGCCATCCGGATTCTCGTGGGCGGTCAGTAGGAAACGGTCCCTGGATTCCAGGAGGGCGGCAAAACGGTCCAGCATGAAAAACCTCGTCTTCCATGATCCCCGTGACGCGCCAAAAAATCGAGCCGAAGGGGATCTACACCTGCTCCCGTTTGCTCTCCAGGCTCTCGGGCTGGAATGCCTTGAGTTCGTTCACCACCTCCGCCAGCATGGCGCGCTTGATCGCGTAAGGCAGGAAGGCGCTCTTGAAGCCCATGAGGATGATCTCCTGGATCTCGGTCAGGCTGAAGCCGAGGTGGTCATGGATGACCTGATACTCCCGGCTGACGCTGGTGCCAGTGACCAGCCGATTGTCTGTATTCACGGTGACCCGCAGACCGAGATCGAAGAATAGACGCAGGGGGTGGTCTGCCATGCGCTTCACGGCCTTCGTCTGGACGTTGCTGCTGGGGCAGCACTCTAGCGGGATACGGTGGTCGTTCACGTAGTTGAGGAGGTCTCCGTCCTCGATGAGACGCACCCCGTGCCCGATCCGGTGGGCACCGCACTGGTGGATGGCCTGATGGATGCTCTCGGGACCATAGGCTTCGCCCGCATGGAGGGTGCAGTTGATGTTGTTGGCCAGCACGCGCCCGAAGGCCTCCTTGTGCCGCTTGGCCGGGAAGTCCTCCTCAGCCCCCGCCAGATCGAAGCCCACCACCCCCTTGTTCTTAAAGGCCACCGTAAGGTCCGCCAGCTTCAGGCTGATTTCGGGACTGATGTGCCGCATCCCGCAAAGGATGACCCCCGTCCTGATGCCGTAGGCCTTCTCGGCCAGCGCGAGGCCCTCCAGAACCGCCTGCACGATGGCATGGAGGGTGAGTCCCTGCTGCTGGTGAAGGATGGGACTGTACCGGACCTCCATGTACCGCACGTTTTCCAGGGCGGCGTCTTCTGCCAGTTCAAAGGCTGTCCGCACCAGGCTCTCGTAGCTCTGCATAACGGAAAGAGTGACATCGAAGGCTTTGAGGTATTCCACCAGGGACTTGCAACCCTCTCCCACCTGGACGTGGGGACGCAAGCCCTCGACATCCTCCGCAGGAAGTCGCACCTTCTGGCGCTGGGCCAAATCAAGAATCGTTTCAAGGCGGATACTGCCGTCCAGATGGACATGCAGATCGGTCTTGGGGAGACGCATGAAGTCATTAATTGTTAATCCTTTCATACCCACCCCTCCTCACGTATGCAACTGTGCAACCCGTCCCCTGATCTCCCTTTCGTCAATCCCTCCCTTGCATCTTGAGCAAAGACCGAATATCTGGAGGCTGTGGTGGAATGGCTGGAAGTCCTGTTCATTGCATATGCTCTCTTGCAATTTCTCCAGGTCGGGCCGGAAGAACTCCAACACCTTGCCACATTGGATGCAAACCAAGTGATCGTGGTGCTCATCCTGGGCCGCCTCGTAGTTGGCGTGCGTGGCCCCCAGGCTGTGTTTGCGGACCAGACCGCACTGGACGAGCAGATCCAGGGTCCGGTATACCGTCGCCCGACTGATATCGGCCCCCGACGCCTTCAGCTCGGCATGAAGGGCTTCGGCGTCGAAATGGGATCCCCTCTGGAAGACCGCCGCCAGGATCGACATGCGTTCCCCAGTCAGTTTCAGTTTCCGCTCCCGCAGGAAGCCCTCGAAACGAGTCTCCTCGCGGGGTCGCATCGATGCCGAATCGCCTGGACTGGAAAGCATGGGATCCTCCAATTTCCACATTTATTCACACTGTAGTGATTTAAATCAAGTTTCATACTGCTATACTAATGGTTGCTGACGAAAGAGGAGTACCCATGGCTTTAGTTATCATTCATGCCCCAAAGTTGACCAGTGACCAGAAGAAGCGGATCGGGGATCGTGTCTTTGAGGCCCTTCATTCTGAGGGCATTCCCGCCAGTTCCACTATCCTCCTTTTCAAGAGGGAGGAGGCCGACATCCTCCTGGATGGCGGATTGCTGGTGGAAGCTGCCGTCGAACCCGAGATGACGGAGGAACCCACCTTCTCCCGGCAGGAGCCTACGTTCTTTCAACCTGTCGCAGCACCCACACCCGTCACCCCCGACTACAAGATGCGCGCCCGCCGGACCAAGTCCGAGTTGTCCGACCTCAAGGGACAACTGGTGTCCTCCCTCCAGATGCGGGGGCACCTTTCCAGCTTCCAGGCCCAGGAGATCCTCGGCCTCAAGGATTGCGAGTGGGCCCCGGCAACCCTCCGCCGGCTTTTCAGCGAGCTCGAAGATGAGGGGATGATCGCCAAACAGGGCCAGAAGCGCGGCACCCGCTACGTCTGGAACGGCATCACCAGCCAGGCCACCAGTTCGGCCCCCATCCTGGTCAAGCGCGACCACGACATGCTGGATGAAGACGAAGTGGTCCTGGTCGGTCAGGAGTAGGGCTCACCTACCCCCCATTCAGGCCGGTACCAGACTTTCTCCATGCATAGACCGTGAGGCGGGGCTGTCTGCCCCGCCTTCTTGCGTTCTCTCGCCTCCAGAATCGCAGGAAGACTATCCGGGCTTATGCGCCCCTTGCCGACATCCACCAGAGTGCCTGCCATGATACGAACCTGGTGCATCAGGAAGCGGTTTCCCTCGAAGACGATATCCAGAAGGGTTCCTTGGGTATCCAGGTCCACACGGTAGATCTGGCGGATTGGAGTCGCCGCCACACAGTCGTGATGGCGAAAGCTTGAGAAATCATGCTCACCGAGCAGGTGGACGGCCGCCGCAGCCATGGCCTGGCGATCGAGGGGCTCGACCCCGAAGACATGCCAGCGCCGGTTTCGCTCAAAGGGATCCACCGCAGGGCCCTCGTTGACACGATAGGTATAGCGCTTTGCCACCGCATGCTGCCGGGGAAAGAATCCATCAGGAGCTTCCCTCGATTCCATGACCCGCGCCTCTGGAGGCAGGTGGGCATTGAGGGCCGCCAGAAGGCGGAAAGGATCCCAAGGGCGGGAGGTTTGGATGAGAACCCCCTGGGCACGGGCATGCACCCCAGCATCAGTGCGCCCTGTCCCTTGCGGGAGGGGCGCCATGGGATCCAGAACCTTCAAGGCCCGCCAAAGCTCCCCCTGCACCGTCCTGGACACGCTCTGGATCTGCCATCCGTGGAAGACCGTGCCGTCGTATGCCATGCGCAGGAAGTAAGGATGGGACATGACTCCATTCTGCCATCCTTCCCCCCCGGAACGAAAAAGCCCCCCGCGAGATGCTTTGCACCGAACCAGCAATACCAAGCGACCGCCACAGCTACATCCCACCTGTTTCCACACCTTAGAACTTCGCCACAGTGTAGATCTACCTGGATCAATACCTCTCTAACGATCTGATGGCGTGATTCCGCGTACCTTTTTTCTGAAATTTCCTTGACGGGGATTACCTTCAGGCCTACTCTGCATCTAGTTTAGAACCAACCTAGAATCCATAAGGGTTTTGGGACCTTCGAGTCTTGAAAAACCAGTGAGGACGGAGGCCCTTCTTGGGACACCCATCCGTTCACCTGTCAACCGGGGCGCTAGACCCCATTTCTGGAGGTTTTCATGAACAAGGCTGAACTGATCGCTGCCATCGCCGAGAAGGCTGAGATCAACAAGTCCAAGGCCGCTGTTGCCCTGGATACCCTCATCTCCAGCGTTTCCGCCGCCCTCCGCGCCGGCGACAAGGTCACCCTGGTCGGCTTCGGCACCTTCTCCGTGGCTGATCGCGGTGCCCGCACCGGCCGCAACCCCCGTGACGGCGCGAAGATCAAGATTGCCGCCAAGAAGGTTGCCAAGTTCAAGCCCGGCAAGAAGCTGGCTGACGACGTGAATGGCAAGAAGGTCAAGGCCAAGGCCAAGAAGTAGTAGTTATTCAACCAACAGAAACAGCCCGCCTTGGCGGGCTTTTTCTATAGAAAAACAGATTGATTCATATCGAAAAACCTTGAACATTTGCGTCAATCCAAATTAAGAAACTAATTTTGCCCACTGGACCTCCTGATATCCAGAGAATCACCCGGAAGGCCCCTCGAACACCCCCCTTATGTCCGAGCAGGGAATGCCCGATACTGGAATAGTTCCAACAAGCCGACGCCCAGGAAGGATCCCTAATGCCATCAAAGAAGCTCCTCATCATCATTGCCGCTGCCGTCGTAGTCCTGGGGGGGGGTGGTGCCGCCGGCTATATCGTGATGAGCAAGAAGAAGGCGGCTGCTGCAGCCGCGGCAGCAGCGGCGGCGGCGAACCCTGACCAGGCAGCACATGGGGAAGAGGCCGAGGAGGAAGAGGGCGCTTCTGCAGGAGGCGGACATGGTGACGCAGCGGGGGGCCCCGCCATCCTGGTTATCAAGCCCATCGTGAACCTTCAGGGCGCAACCAAGAACGCCTACCTCAAATGCGAAATCGACGTAGTCTTCCGGGATGCCGAACTCGGGAAGCTGGCAACTGGAGACAAGCCATCCTACGAGAGCAGTGTTGTCAAGGCCATGGTACTGGCCGCCCTTTCCGAACTGACCGTCGAGGACGCAGCAACCCCGGAGGCCCGGGAAGCCCTTCGCACCGAGATCAAGGAAAAGCTGAACGAGAAGTTCGCCCCCAAGCCTCTCAAGCCCGGAGAAAAAGAAGACCCCAAGCATAAGAAGCCCAAGCACCCCATCAAGGATGTGCTGGTGGTGGAGTGGGCCATCGCCAGGTAATCGGGCACCAGGTTTGCTTATACCCCATCGGGTGTCCACTTCCAGGCCCACGGATTCCCTCCAAAGGAGCGCTCATTGGCCATCAGACAGGTTGACAAGCAGGAAACGGATCGCGCACTCACCTTTGAGAACGTGATCTCCGAGCTGTTACCGGTCATTGATACGCCTTTCCGCCTGGAAATCCTGCTTGGCCAGACCCGCATGACCATCCGGGACCTGCTGGAACTGGAAGCAGGGTCATTGGTCGAATTAAAGAAGAGCGCCGGTGAGCCCATGGACGTCATGTGCAAAGGCAGGGCCATCATGCGGGGCGAAGTGACCGTCCTCGAGGACAGCCTCGGCCTCCGCATTGTCGAGATCATCGACTCTACTCGCAGGATTTGAGGCACGGCCCTGTGTCATGCTCGAATGAGAAGCCGTGCAAAATCACCTGTGCAGTTCAGGTGATTTCTTTGCGGCTACTTGTGCCGGACCACTGCACCAACGCCCAGATTCTTTCCCGCATAACGGCTTCCCCATGAACGAGACCCCCGGCCACCCCAGCCCTGCCCCGATCGCCCTCTGCCTGGGGGGTCTGGATCCTTCTGGAGGCGCAGGGCTGCTGCGCGATGTCCAGGTTCTGGCTTCCTTGGGCATCTACGCCATGGCCCTCTGTACCGCTGAAACCATCCAGAATGGCTCGGCCTGCCTGGAAATCGCTCCCCCCAGGCTGTCTCCCACCCTGGGACTCCAGGCCCTTCGCCCCCACCTGAGCGGCCCCTGGGGCCTCAAGCTGGGCCTGTGCGCCCTCGACTCCGCCGTCCTGAAGGAGCTCATCCTGAGCATCAAAGATGCGCATCCGCAGTTCAGGATATGGGACCCCATCATGGCCCCGACCTCTGGGGTTGGCCTCCACTGCCCAGAGGAACTTCAGCGGATGGCACGGGAGATCCTTCCAGCCGGGGGCTGGACCGTATCACCCAACCGCTGCGAGGCCCAGGCCCTTCTTGGGTCCCTGACCTCCGATGCCAATGCCCTTGCCCGACCCTGGCTGGACCTGGGGGCAGAAGCCGTCTGGCTCAAGGGAGGACACTCCGAAGGGGATGAGGTCGAGGATGTGTGGATCACCAAGGATGGGGTCACACCCCTGGGATCCCATCCCCGGCTCCCGGGCGAGCGCAGGGGCACCGGCTGTTCCCTGGCCTCCGCCTGGCTCGGGCTGCGACTCCAAGGCGTCAACGCAATGACAGCCGCAGTCCAGGCTGCGGATTGGCTGCGGACCCACTGGCTGCAAGCGGGTGCCCCTGGCGGCTACGGTCGCCCCGCGTTCCTGCCGGTGCACCCATGAGATCAACCGAAGGGAGAGGTTTCCTGGTGCGCTCAGGCTGGGATAGGCCCTGGTCCGGGTGGATCGGGGTTCGCCAGCTGGACGCCAAGGCCCCTTTGCGAGAAGCCCCCTGGATGGCCCTTCGGGCCCTGGGAGACTTGGCCCAGCGTTTTCCTGGCGGCCTGTCCCTGGTCTGGGATGCCCCCCTGACCTGGCTGGATGAACTCCCCTCCGAGACCCGCACCGCCTTCTGGGGCGCCCTGGGGCACCTGCCGGGTCTGACCCTCCATTTCCGGGGGGAGCTGCCACCCGGCATCGCCGAGGGCTCGATCCAGGCCTGGCTCCATGGCACGAAGCCCCCGGAGGGCTTTTCTAGCCGCGCCTGGCGACAGGGATGGGTGGGCTGGTGCCCAGAGGCCGATGACACGACCTGGCGGCTGCCGGAACTGGGCGTCAGTTTCACCGATGGCCAGGAAGGCCTCAGCACCCTCTGGGGAGAGATCATCTTGCCCCTCCCGGCCTTGGCTCACCTCAGCCCCGAGGAACTCCTGCCCACCCTGATGGATACCCAGGGCCCCATGGAGCAGGGGCTCAGCCAGCGCATTGCGGCCGGGGCCTGGCCGGAGGCCTTCCCTTTCCATCGCCGCCGGGCGGCGTGGCGGCTTGCCGTGACCGGGGGCAGGGAGTTCCTGGCCTCTGGAGGCAACTGGGAAGAGGGAGCCCATCACCTGGAAGCCCTTACGACAGCCCTTTCCACGGCCATGAGAACGCCGGTCGTCTCCGGGGTGTCCTCGGACTTCCGAGTTGCCAGCGCCCTCGGCCACCAGGCCATGCGGGAGGGCCACCCCTGGCGCTATGCCCTCGCCATGCCC
>JAFNAB010000104.1 GCA_017859955.1 Holophagaceae bacterium | reverse complement strand
CGGGCACATCCTCTCCGTGGACGGCGGCACCGTAGCGGGCTGATCACGCCCTTTCCACCGCATTCCAGCGCCCCGAGCCCTATGGCCGGGGCGTTTTGTTTCCGATAGACCCCCTTATATGCATTCGGAAACGAAGGCACACCTGATTATCGACAAGCTTCAGCCCTTAGGGTGAGGCAGAATTAATGACCCGATCGCACCGTGGCGACAGTCAGCCTGGATACGCTGCCCCGTCCCTTCATCCGTGTGCTCCCTGTGTTCCGTGGTTGAAAACACAGAAAACCACGGAACACAGGGAGCACACAGAAACGGACCAGCTGGTGAGCGGAACCGGGAGGTGGCCTCCCAGGAGCCCGCTCCCGTGACCTGTGGCCAATCTCTTCGGAGTTGGCTGAACCAAGTCGATCATCGGGAAAGAATAACTTCCACCACCCTCGGTGGGGGAAGTCGCTTTTGCTTTTTTGGTTACGGATTGCCAATCGGCCTGAGGGCCCGCTCCGGGATTAGCCCCCCCACAAAACCTGCCGATAAGTTTGGGCGCCTCACCAGGGGAGCCCCCATGACCGACAGCCTCGCCCACCCGCTTTTCCCCCAGAACGAACCCGTGAAGACCTACGCGCCGGGTTCGCCGGAGCGGGCTTCCCTGCAGCTCCGCCTGGGGGCCATGGCCCAGGAGGTGCCGGAGCTCCCGCTGATCCTCGGGGGACACCCAGTGCGGACGGGCCTGATGGGCTCCGTGGCTATGCCCCATGAGCATCGCCACCTCCTGGCCAAAGCCCATCTGGGGGGTGCCCAGGAGCTGCTTCAGGCCGTGGACGCCGCCCGGAAGGCCAAGCCCGCCTGGTCCGAACTCCCCTGGGAGGCCAGAGCGGCCATCTTTCTCAAGGCGGCGGATCTCCTGGCCGGGCCCTGGCGAGACACCCTGAACGCCGCCACCATGCTGGGCCAGAGTAAGACCTGCCATCAGGCGGAGATCGACAGCGCCTGCGAACTCATCGACTTCCTGCGCTTCAATGTCCACTTCTACCGCCAGCTGCTGGAGCAGCAGCCCCAGAGTTCGGCAGGCTGCTGGAATCGCCTGGACTACCGCCCGCTGGAGGGCTTCGTTTTCGCGGTCACCCCCTTCAACTTCACCGCCATCGCCGGAAACCTCCCCACGGCACCAGCGCTCTGCGGCAACACCATCGTCTGGAAACCCGCGAGCACGGCCCTCTACAGTGCCCACTTCCTGATGAAGCTCCTCCAGGAAGCGGGCCTGCCCGAGGGCGTCATCAATCTGGTGGCAGGTCCCGGGGCCACGATCGGGGAGGCTGCCCTGGCCTCGCCGGAACTGGCGGGCATCCATTTCACCGGCTCCTCCGAGGTCTTCCAGGGGCTCTGGCAGGGGGTCAGCAGGAACCTGGAGCGGTACCGGTGCTACCCCCGCCTGGTGGGAGAGACCGGCGGCAAGGATTTCATCCTGGCCCATCCCAGCGCCGATCAGGAGGCCCTGGCCGTGGCCATGGTGCGGGGCGCCTTCGAGTACCAGGGCCAGAAATGTTCCGCCGCCAGCCGGGCCTACATCCCGGCCTCCCTCTGGCCCCTCCTCAGGGAACGCCTCGTCCCCATGGTGGAATCCATCCGCATGGGGGATGTCCAGGACTTTTCCAACTTCATGGGGGCCGTCATCGACGCCAAGGCCTTCGCCACCCAGCGGGAGGCCATTGAGGAGGCCCGGCACTCGACGGAGGCCCGGATCCTGGTGGGAGGCGGCTGCGACGATCGCCAAGGCTACTTCGTGGAGCCCACGATCCTGGAAGTCAGCCGACCCGATTACCCGACCATGGAGCGCGAGCTTTTCGGCCCTATCCTCAGCGTCTTCGTCTATCCGGATGACGCCTGGAAGGAAACCCTCGGCCTGGTGAACAGCACCAGCCCCTACGCCCTCACGGGAGCGATCTTCGCCCAGGACCGCCAACCCATCGAGGAGGCCCTGAAAACCCTGCGCCAGGCGGCGGGCAACATCTACATCAACGACAAGCCTACGGGCGCCGTGGTGGGGCAGCAGCCCTTCGGGGGTGCCCGCAGGAGCGGCACCAACGACAAGGCCGGATCCCTCCTGAACCTGCTGCGTTGGGTCAGCCCCCGCACCATCAAGGAGACTTTCGCCCCCCCCAAGGACTACCGCTACCCATTCATGGCGTGACCCAGGGCAAGCCGCAGCCACCCCTGGTACCGATAGAATCAGGCCATGGCGCACTGGCACGTCCTTCCCCTCCTGTTCGCGGCATCGGCCGCCTTCCTGGCCGGAGCCATCAACTCGGTGGCGGGTGGGGGAACCCTCATCACCTTCCCTGTGCTGCTCTTCCTCGGGCTGCCCCCCATCGTGGCCAACGCCACCAGCACCGTGGCCATCTGGCCGGGTTCCCTGGGCAGCATCTGGGGTTTCCGCCGGGAGTTGGGCCGCACGGATCGGACCCTGCGCTGGCTGGTGCTCCCCAGCCTCCTGGGGGGAGGCATCGGCGCCCTCCTCCTCCGTCACACCTCCTCAAAGGTGTTCGAGCACCTGGTTCCTGTCCTCATCCTCTTCGCCACGACCCTCTTCATGGTCCAGGGCCCCATCCAGCGACGCCTGGCCCTGCACTCGGGCGAGGGCTCGGGCCTCCGGGGAGCCAAGCTCGCCCTGGCCCTGGCCTTCCAGCTGCTGTTCGGAATCTACGGCGGCTACTTCGGCGCTGGCGTCAGCATCATCATGCTCTCGGCCCTGGGCATCTTCGGCCTGACCGACATCCTGGAGATGAGTGCCCTCACCAGCCTCTTCTCCTTCTGCATCAACGGGACAGCCATCCTCATTTTCATCGCCGCCGGCCTGGTGCGATGGCCCTTCGTGCTGGCCATGGCCCTCTGCGCCGTGGCGGGCGGCTATGGCGCCGCCGGGCTTGCCCGACGCATCGGTCGACCGACGGTACGGCGCTTCGTGATCGCGGTGGGCCTGGTCATGACGGCGGTTTTCGCGGCCCGACTCCTCCGGTAAAGCGCCCTTACTTTCCCTCGAGGGCCTCGATGGCGTCCTCCAGGGCGTTCCGGACATGGACATTGGGGGCCGAGCCCATCATGGCCCGTAGCCAGGGAATCTGGGCCTTGGCGGGAGCCCCCATGAGCCCGAAGGTTCGGGCGATGAGCTGCTTGGGGTACTGTTCCACCCGGCCGTAATCATCCTTGAGCAGGGGGATGACGGGGGCGCCAATGCGGGCCAGGCTCTGCATGGCCGCCTCGTAATACAGGGACTCCAGACTGGTCAGGTGCCGCGCCAGGATGCGCTGCAGTTCGGGGTCACCCGTCCGAATCACCCCGGCGAAATCCAGGAGGTCACGCTGCAGATAGCGCATCTGCCCACCCCACCCGCTCTGGATATCCGCCCGCCGCAGAAGTTTGAGCACCTGGGCTTCCGCCGCCCTTCCGCGCTCTCCCAGGGCCGCCAGCATCCGAAGGGCCTCTTGCCTCTCGTGGACCGGTTCGGCGTTCAGTTGTTTCAGCAGCTCCTCCAGGCTTGGAACCTCCGCTCCGGAAATCCCGTGAGCCAAGCAGAAGCGCTTGAGTTCGATGCGGCTCTCCCGGTTGACGACCTGAGGCAGCACCTCCGCCATCCGCCTGCCACACAGGGACGCGAGACGGTCCAGTTCCGGTGTGCGGGGGACCTCGCGCACCGCGGGGACCTTGCCCTTCTCGGCTTCCTTGAGCAGGCCCTCGTGGAGGCGCACCACCTGATCCGCCAGGTCCCTGCTGGGCTCGGCGGCGGCAATGCGCTGTCCCAGCCAGGTCAGGGCCCGCGCCCGGGGGGCCCCACTGGAGTGGGTGAAGAGGTGCGCCAAATGGGTCAGGAGCTCCTTATCGCCATCCATCCCGAATTCGGCCCCGAAACGCTCGTAGCAAAGGAAGGCCGCCCGGAGATCTGTCGACTTGGACCCCGCGGGGCGCAGGCGCCCGAGGATCTGGGTGAACAGTCGGCCGACCTCCATGGGCACCGGGCGCCCGATTCGCCTGGCCTGGGCCTCCTTCAGAAGGGTGCCCACACGGGACATCTGCACCTGCCGAGAAGCCTCGCTGTTCTCCCGGTCCCTCAAGAGCAGGTCGAGGTAGCCCCAGGGTCGCCGGGAGCGGGCCATGAGGCCCTGGATCGCCTTCCATTCCCCTTCCTCCAGGCCCGGTTCAGTTTCCAGGTAGCTGAGAATGGGCCCCGTGCGCTCGTCATCATCGGGACTCTGTATGCTGGGCAGCACTCCGACAAGGAACTGACGATAGCGCGTCGAATGCTGACCGTAGCGGACCAGATGCCAGATCACCTGGTCGTGGATCTTCCCGCAGGCACCTTCGAAGGGGATGGCCGACGCCTCCCGGACCAGCCGTTCCACCTTTTCCTGGGTCCCGATGTCCTCCATGAGCTTCTGGATGGGGCCCCACTTGGCTTCGCAGGGATTGGCGGCGGGCCGGGGGTCCGTCCCCTGGGCTGGCCTGGCCTGGAGATCCTCGAAGAGGCCTGCCAGATCCGGCGTCAGCTCAAGGCTCTCGGAAAGGCTGGCCACCACCTCCCCCGAGACCACATCCAGGTACCGGGCCTGGATGGAGACCGAATGATCCAGACGGGTGAAGGTTCCGGTCAACAGGTAGTCGATGGGCGCCAGCTCCCCGATCTTCCGGGCTTCGGATTCGTCCATGAGCCCGCTGGAGGAGAGGGCCTGCTCCTTGAGGACAGCATCCAGGCGTGATCGTTCAAATAGACGGATGGCTGGCCCGGCGGAACTGAGCGCGCTGGAGAGCTGTTCCGTCAAGTAGGCCCCGAAGCCCTTGTCGGCGAATCGCGGGGATTCAGTCGCCTTCAGGGGGATCACCGCCAGGCGGATCTTCTTCTCCGGGGAAATCCGCCGAGCCCGTTCACTGATGGACTTGAGCGCCAGGGCCATCGGCTGGGGTGGGCTGGCCGGCGCCGGAGCCACCAGGACGAACGCAGCCAGGGCAGAGACTAAGGAGGATGAAGATCGCATACCCGATTATCGACGATGCACGCCGAATTCCCAGGCATTCGGCCGATGGATGCAGGCCCGATTCAGGCCATGGTGGCCTGACGGGGCAGAGTCACCCAGAAACGGCTTCCGATGGTGGCTGGCTCATAGTGGGCCTCGCCCCCATGGTCCTGGGCGATGCGACGCACGATGGCCAGGCCCAGGCCCATGCCCTTGCGCTTGGTGGAGAAATAGGGCTCAAAGATGCGCTCCCGCACCTCGGGCGGAACCCCTTGCCCCTCGTCCTGAACCGCCAGGGTGACCTGCCCGCCTTCCTCGGAAAGACTCACGCAGATCCGTCCGCCCTCCACCTGGACCGCCAGTGCGTTATCCAGGAAGTTGATGAGGACCCGCTTCACCATGTCCTCGTCCCAGAAAACGGGAAGGGGGCCTTCCAGCAACTGCACATCCCACTGGATTCGGGGATGGTTGGGCACATAGAGGGAGGCCACCTGTCGCACCAGCTCCACGGCGTCCAATTCCCGGAACTGGGGTGTGGGCAGCTTGGCGAATCGGCTGAAACTGTCCACCAGACGCTGGAGACTGGTGACTTCGAGGAGGATGGTTTCCGCTCCCTCTGCCACAGAGGCAGGCTCCAGGGTGCCCTGTCCGGCCTTCCGGAGCAGACGCTGGGCGGTCAGCTTGATGGGCGTGAGAGGGTTCTTGACCTCATGGGCCATGCGCCTGGCCACTTCCTGCCATGCAGCGCGCTTTTCCGCCTGGGCCAGCAGGGAAAGGTCCTCCAGCACCGCCAGTTCGCCCCCGTTCACCAGGGGCACCACCATGGCCCGCACGGGCCGGCCCTCGCCTTCGCTTCCGATCCGCAACTCCTCCTGCATGGGGCGCCCGGTTTCCTTGACCCGCTTCTGAAGCTGGGGGAGCTTGCCGAAGCGCGGCTGGTCAAGAATCGACTGCGAGGAATCCCGCTCAGCGTCCCAGCCCTCCTCCCCAACCCAGGCCCGTGCCGTGGGATTGAAGGTGCGCAGGCTGCCGTCTGGCTGCCAGCTGATGACTCCCACGGGCAGGGCTTCCAGGAGCTGCCCCAGGTACACCCGCTGCCGGTCGATGCGCTCCGACTGTTCGACCACCGCCATCCGCCCGGCCTTGAGATCCCGGGTCATGGCGTTGAAGCTGCGGCACAGAAAGGCCAGCTCATCCTCACCCTCCTCGGGCAGATTGGTCTCCAGATCCCCCATCCCGATGCGCTGGGCCGCCTTGGCCAGAGCCCGGATGGGTTCAGAAATGGTCCTGGAGAGAGCCAACCCCACCCACATCGCGATAAAGATGGTCATGAGGGTCAGGAAGAGAAAGCTGTTCTGGGGAAGGGTTTCAAATCGTTCCCGGTTCTGGGTGATCTGAAGGCTTTCCCGGTGGCGCTTCTCCAGTCGGACCAGCCCCTCCGCCAGTTCTTTTGGTGTGTATATCCCCCCGGCCCATTCCTCCTTCTCCAGCCCCGGGAGCACCGCAATGGTCCACCAGCCTCCGCCCAGCTCCTGAAGCCCCTCACCCTCCTTCAGGTTGGGGTGGGGCAGCCCCTCGATCAGGGATTCCTCGGAACGGGCTGAGCCCGCCCGGTGGACAAGGATGTCCAATCCAGCTTCCTTGCGCAGTTCGTCCACCCCCAGTCCGGGTCGTTCCTGAACGAGGGCCAGCCCCAGCTGCACTCGCTGTCGCACCTCTTCCCGGTAGGCCCCCGCCAGACGCCCCCCGTCCTGGATGACCCGCACGGTGTCTGGCTTGAACCAGCGGTCGATGTTCTGGCTGATGAAGTCCCGACCGATGAGGTAGAGCATGAGGCTGGGCAGGATGCCCACGGCGAGGAGGGCCACCACCAGCCGGGTCCGGATGCGGGACCCGAGGATGCCACTGCGACGCTCGAAGTACACCTTGGCTAGGCTACGGACCACGATGAAGAGAAGGATCATGATGGCCAGCAGGTTGGCCAACCCCAGGGCCATGAGCCCCCAGCGGGACGGCGCATCGATGCCGGACTCCACCTGGTTCCCCAGAAGCTTGTACAAACGGAAGATGCCCCAGATCAGGACACCCAGTCCGGCTGCCGCATAAAGACGATTCAGTTCTGCGTTCCGCTTGGAAGTCATGGTCCAGGGTACCCTGTTTGGATGTCGAACTGGGAACCCCAACGCCCCCTGGCCCTCCTGCTGGAGGAAGACCTCCATGAATCCCTGACCGCCCTTAGTGCCGGGGCCCAAGGCCTGGTGCGGGAGGAACTGCCCTTCGAGGGCAGCGTCCGGCCCCTCCTGCGGGGCGAATTCTGGACCGCCATGCAGCGCCAGGCCTCCAATCTCCATGAAATTTCCTACCGCGCCTGCTACAAACCCCAATTGCCTCGCCTCTTCATCGAGCAGCTCACGGCCCCGGGTGACCTCGTCTACGACCCCTTCAGCGGCCGGGGCACCACGGCCTTGGAGGCCGCCCTGCTGGGCCGTCGGGTGGCGGCCAACGACGTCAACCCCCTCTCCCGGATGCTTGCGGAGCCGCGCCTGAGCCCCCCGGAATCCCTGGCCCTGGCCCGGCGACTCAAGGAGATTCCCCTCGCTGGTGCCGCCCCCGACGGCACCGCCCTGGACATGTTCTACCACCCGGACACCGAGGCCGAACTCCGGGCTCTGCGGGCCTACCTCCTGGAGCGCGAGGCCTCCGGCGCCTTCGACGAGCTGGACGCCTGGATCCGCATGGTGGCCACCAATCGCCTCACCGGCCACAGCCCCGGATTCTTTTCGGTCTACACTCTGCCCCCCAACCAGGCTGTCAGCGCCGAGAAGCAGCGCATCCTCAACGAGCGCCGCAACCAGACACCCCCCTACCGGAACACCCAGGACCTGATCATCAAGAAGAGCCGTCAGCTCCTCAAAGGGCTCTCTGAGGCGGAGCGCATCCATCTAGACACTGCCCGCAGGGATGCCCGATTCCTCACGGGGGATGCCCGGCGGGTGCCCAGCCTCCCGGACAATGCCGTGGCGCTAACGGTCACCTCCCCCCCCTTCCTGGACGTGGTGCAGTACGCCAAGGACAACTGGCTCCGCTGCTGGTTCTGCGGCCTGGACGCCGAGGCCATCGGACAGGGCATCACCATGTCCCGCACCGTAGCAGCCTGGTCCGAAGTCATGGGGGAGGTCTTCCGGGAACTTCACCGCATCACGCGCCCCGGCGGCCACGTGGCCTTCGAGGTCGGCGAGGTCCGCCAGGGCAAGGTGCGCCTGGAAGAGGCCGTACTCCCTCTGGGGCACCAGGCCGGTTTCGAAGCCCTGGGTGTCCTGTTGAACGAGCAGGACTTCACCAAGACCGCCAACATCTGGGGTGTCTCCAACAACACCCACGGAACCAACAGCAATCGGATCGTCGTTTTCAGGAAACCCTGAAGCCGCACTTCAGGCCATCAGACCAGCAGCCGTCTCAAGGGCATCCACGATGTTCTGGTGCAGTTCCTGCGCTAGGCCCGCATCCTCCTGGATGTCTGCTCGGAAGGCTTCCGTGCAGGCGAAGGCAGCTGACCGGATGGCCCCCGATACCCCTTCCTTGGCTATCTGTTCCGGGAAGGCGATGTGATAGCCCTGGACGGCCCGGTAAAAGGCCTTCCCCGTCGCCTGCCGCGTTCCACGAAGCCCCCGTCGACCGCCAGCGAAGCCATCGGCCATGGCATGGAAGGCACTGATGCCGGCCTGGGATTCCACCAGGGACTGCCATGCCTGGTTTTCCTTTTCGATCTCCTCGAGTTCCCCGGTCCTGAACAGGGAAAGGCCATCGGCAACCCGCGGCGCCAATCCGAGGCGCTGGATGCGTTCCTCTGCGGGCGCCCCGGCCCGGAGGGCGTTTGAGGCCTGTCTGCCATCCCCCATGGCGCGATAGATCCAGGCCAGGTATCGGGACGCCACTGCGGCCCGGATGGTCCAGGCATCGACAAGGGGATTGAGAACTGAGATTTCCATGGCTCAAGGAAGTGCATGGAAAGACCCCAAGGTTCCAACACTTTTGAATGTTACATAAATAGTACAGTATGACCGGCTGGGACTCGTCAGTTCTCGGTAACCCCTTGCGCCCGCGGCCCCTCCCGCAGCGAGGCGATATCCCGGGTCGGCGCGTGGCCGAAGTACCGACGATACTCCCTGCTGAACTGGGAATTGCTCAGATAGCCCACCTGCCGGCTTGCGCTCCCCGCATCCATCATCCGGGTCAGGATGAGGCGTCTGGCCTCCTGGAGGCGCAGCACCTTCTGGTACTGCAGGGGGCTCATGGAAGTGACGGACTTGAAGTGCTGGTGAAAGGAAGACGGGCTCATGTTGACCATCAGAGCCAGCCTTTCCACATCCAGGGGCTGATCGAAATTGTCACGCACCCACGAGACCGCCTTGGAAACCCGCTGCACCCGGGATTCCTCCTTGCCGATCTGGGCGACCCGGACGCCGATGGGACTCCGGAGCAGGCGGATCAGGATTTCGTCCACCACGAGGGGCGCCAGCAGTTCCGTATCGTCAGGACGGGTCAGCAGGCCCATAAGCCGGATGGCGGCCTGGACAATGTCCCTCTCGGTAGGACTGACAAAGATGCCTCGCTCACTGGGAGACTGGGGCAGCCCGTGGGGGAAGACCCGGAGGGCGAGCTCCGAGAGCTTTTGCGGATCAAGCTCGAGCTTGAGACTGATGAAGGGCTCTTCCGGCGAAGCCTGGGTCACCCGGGCCCCCACCGGAACATCCACCGCGACCACCAGCATCCGGGAGGTGTCATATTCCACCTCGTCGGGTCCGAAAAAGACGGATTTGGCCCCCTGCGCCACAATGCAGAGCGAGGGCTTCTGGAGCCCGTGGGCCATGTCCTTATAGGGCCGCGAAGCCCGGTATACCGACAGGCCGGGCATGCGCAGGGCGAAAAAGCCATCGTAGGGAGCGAAGCCAAGCAGCTGCTTGGCCAAAGAGCCCAATTCAGCCTGGAGACGCTCATCCTGAACCATGGTCGACCTTCCTTTCTCCAAGTGTAGACAGCGAAACCTCAATGCCCCCTACGGGCAATCCGGAAGGACTTCGTTCAGGCATCGGATCGCGTTGAGGGTCCGGGGGTACCCGACATAGGGCAGCAGTTGGGTGAGAACCCCCACCAGGGTGGCCTTGTCATTCCCCAGGTTGGCATTGCCCTGGATATGCCCCTTCAACTGGGGTTCACACCCCTTCATGGACACCAGCATGGCAAAGGTCAGCAGTTCCCGGGTTCTCAAGTCCACGCCCCCTCGGGAGACGAAGTCGCCAAAGCAGTTGTCCGAAAGGTAAGTATTGATATGGGACTGGCTCGCCGGAGTCTGCTGATGCATCTGGTCAATGGCCTCCCCGAAGATCTCCTTCTGCAGGGCCAGCCCTCGCTCGAAACGGGTCTCGCGACCTGTAGTGGACTGCCCCTCCAGGGGAAGCTCCACCCCCCGGCCCACCAGGATATCGTTCGTCGCATGGAGGAACTCGAAGACTACGCCGATGCCGCAGTAGGGCACGGCCTGGTAGACGACCTCCCTGGCCTCGACCGGGGTCACCCCGATGTTGAGGGCACCGCCCAGCATCACCTTGAACTCCCCAATGCACTGTCCCGCGATCAGGGCCGCCAGGATGACCATCAAGCGGGTGCGCTCATCGAGAGGGCCGTGGGCCAGCACCTCATCGAAGGCGAAGTTGTCGAAGATTTCGACGAGCTCCGGATCCGTGACCTTCAGGGTGGAGACATGACCCGGAAAGAGGCGTTCGTGGTTTCGGTGGGCAGTTTCTGAAATGGCCATAGGCCCTCCTCCGCTTCAATGACCCGACGTCTCAACCGAGACATCGAGGCCGCTGTTTCCGGGTTTACGTTTCCTCACCTGTTGCGCCCAGGCGGATCTTCATATGGGGGACTTCAGCCCCCCAGGACCTTTCGACAGGCCTCAGCGGCCCGTCAGGGCTTCGAGATGCTCGGGGTAGCGGCTCCCGGCGACGGGAATGGCCTGGGCCGCGACCCCGATCTCCCGCAGATCCTCGGGGCTCAGCTCGACCTCCGTAGCTCCCAGGTTCTCCTCCAGGCGCCCCAGTTTGCGGGTACCAGGAATGGGCACGATCCAGGGCTTCTGGGCCAGGAGCCAGGCCAGGGCGATCTGGGCAGGGCTGGCCAGTCTCCGGGCGGCGATGCCCTTTAGGAGATCTACCAGGGCCTGATTGGCCCTGCGGGCCTCCGGCGTGAAGCGCGGCAGGGAGTTGCGGAAGTCCTTGGCGTCGAAGGTGGTCGCTTCGTCCATCTTCCCGGTGAGGAAGCCCCGGCCCAGGGGAGCATAGGGGACCAGGCCGATGCCCAGTTCCTCCAGAACCGGAAGGATCTCCGTCTCCACGCTGCGGGTCCACAGGGAGTACTCGCTCTGAAGGGCCGTCACGGGCTGGACGGCGTGGGCTCTCCGGAGGGTCTGGGGACTGGCCTCCGAGAGTCCGAAGTGCTTGACCTTGCCCGCCTGGATCAGCTCCCGAACCGCCCCGGCCACCTCTTCGATAGGCACATTCGGGTCCACCCGGTGCTGATAGAAGAGGTCAATGGCCTCCAACCGGAGACGCTTGAGGGAGGCCTCGGCCACCCGCCGGATGTTCTCGGGACGGCTGTCCAGGCCCGGCTGGCCCACCACGCCCCGGGGGTCGTAGTTCGGGTCCAGGTTGAACCCGAACTTGGTGGCGATCACCACCTGGCCCCGGAAGGGTTCCAGGGCCTCGCCCAGGAGGTCCTCGTTAGTGTACGGACCGTAGACCTCCGCCGTATCGAAGAAGGTGACCCCTCGCTCCACCGCGGCCCGAAGGAGGGCGATCATCTCCTGGCGGTCCCCGGCGGGTCCGTAGGAGAAACTCATCCCCATGCAGCCCAGCCCGAGGGCCGACACCTCAAGATCACTTTTGCCAAGTTTGCGTTTCTGCATGGAATGCTCCTGTATTCGGGATTGGGGGTTACTCAGGCTTGGCGGCCGAACTGACGGGCCATCTGCATGGCCGGGGAGCCATCGATCTCGCCCCTGCCC
>JAFNAB010000103.1 GCA_017859955.1 Holophagaceae bacterium | reverse complement strand
GCGTCCGACTTCGTAATGCCAGGAGGCCTGGCGGTCGCCTTCCTCCTCCACTGCCAACTCGATGGAGGCGCTGCAGGAGCTGCCCAGGTCATAGGCCCGCACCCCCCGCTGGGTCAGAAGCAGGGAGGCGCCGGCCCCATCGGACCAGGAGGCGTCCCGTACTGCGCAGACCTTCGGGGAGGCCTTCCGGGCCTCGGCTTCCAGGCTCAGGGCCCGCTGGATGCGCTCCTCGGAGCTGAGGGCTTCGGCCCTGGGGTCATAGCGTTCCAGCAGGTCGTCCACCCCCGAGGGCTCAGCCTGACGCAGCCAGGGATCCTGGTCCCCCAGGGCCGCCAGGTCCCAGGCCTGCTGGAAGATCTCCCGGTAATCCGTCCGCTGGAGGTCCGTTGTGGTGGCCAGACCGGCCCGCCCCTCCCGGAGGACCCGGATACCCAGGCCGCCCCGCTTGCTGGTGGTGAGGTCTTCGAGAACCCCATTGCGCACCTTGGCTCGGCGGCTGCGGGAGACCGTGAGGAAGGCTTCGGCCCCATCCGCCCCCAGGGACATGGCGTGGCGGATGCCCTCTTGGAGCCGGTCTTCGAGGGAGGCTGGGACGAACTGGGTAAAGACTGGATTCATGGGTAGCTCTGGATGAATTTTTAGTGAATAAAATCGTTTGGTGAAGGAGATGCCCCACAGGGGATAGTCTGTTTTCCCTCTGTGCCCTCTCTTTTTAACCTCTGTGCCCTCTGCCATGAAAGGGGGGACCGCCTGCTCGCTGCGCTCGCGATGTCCCCCCTTTGACCACCACGTCTGTGTTGGCTCTTTTGCCACATCACGGCAGGGCCGCCTTCAGTGCCCTCTGATAGGCCAGGAAGGTATCGGTGTCGTAGCAGACCATCACGACCTGATTGGGATAGTCGTGGCTTTCCAGAAAGTTGAGGATGGCCCCGACCGCCACCGGGGCCGCCTCCTCCAGTGGAATCTGGGGTTGGCGCCCGGCGCCCAGGCTGGGAAAGGCCAGGGTGGAGACCCGGCGAACTTCGGCCAGACGGAGGGCGTTTTCATAGCAGGAGGACAGGGCTTCCCGCTCCCCCTGCGCCCCATCCAGCCAGGTGGGGGCCACGGTATGGCCATCCAGCATCGTCGTGTCCGTGGAATTGACGATGGCGTCCGTCTCCATGGTGGTGATATCGCCGAGCTGAAGCTTGAAGCGGATCATGACACCTCCTGGAGGGTGGATTCGATGACCCCGAGGGTATCTTCGTCGAAGGCTACCATCAGAATGCTCATCGGCATTTCATTTGTGGCCATGAAGTCCCGGATTTCCTGGATGGCGATCCGGGTGGCCCGGCGGAGGGGAAAGCCGAAGGCCCCGGTGCTGATGGCGGGGAAGGCGAGGCTCCGAAGGCCATGCTCCGCAGCCAATCGCAGGCAATTGCGGTAGCAGGAGGCCAGAATGGCTTCCTCCTCGGCCTGGCCCCCCTGCCAGACGGGTCCCACCGTGTGGATGACGTGGCGGGCAGGGAGGCGGAAGCCAGGCGTGATGCGGGCCTCGCCGGTGGGGCAGCCCCCCAGGTCCCGGCAGTAAGCCAGGAGTTGGGGGCCCGCGGCGCGGTGGATGGCGCCATCCACGCCCCCTCCGCCCAGCAGGCTCTCATTGGCGGCATTGACGATGGCATCCACCGCCAGGCTCGTGATGTCACCTTGGACAGCCATGAGCTGGTGTGGCATCAGGCCTCCCCCTCGCTCGCCGTGCCTCCCACCACCAGGGCGGGACAGAGGATCGTCGGGAGGGCGTCACTGACGGGAACGCCCTGGCCATCCTTGCCGCAGGTGCCGATATCGAAGTGTTCCAGGTCACCGGCGATGCGGGTGATCTCCCGGAGGACTTCAGGCCCACAGCCGCTGAGGGTGGCGTTCTTCACGGGGTAGCGGATTTCCCCCTTCTCCACCCAGTAGCCTTCGGTGACCTGGAAGACGAAGTTCCCGGTGACCGTATCCACCTGGCCCCCGCCCATGCGCTTCACCAGGAGGCCCTTGTCGAGGTCCCGGAGGATGGCCTCGGGGCTGTCGCTGCCCGGGGCCAGAAAGGTGTTCCGCATCCGAGGGATGGGGAGGTGCTTGTAGCTCTCCCGGCGACCGTTGCCCGAGGGGGGCACGGCCATCTTCCGGGCGGTTTTCCGGGACTGGAGGTAGGCCTTGAGGATGCCGTTCTCGATGAGCACCACCCGCTGGGCGGGCTGGCCTTCGTCGTCGATGGAGGAGCTGCCGCGCTTGTGGGGCAGGGTCCCGTCATCAATGATGGTGACGCCCTCTCCGGCCACCTGCTGACCGAGTTTGCCCGCAAAGGCGCTCATGCCCGCCAGGGCCAGGTCGGCTTCCAGGCCGTGGCCGCAGGCCTCGTGGATCATGGTACCCCCGGCGCTGGAGCTGAGGATGACGGGGAAGGTGCCCGCGGGGGCCGGGCGGGCCTCCAGGGCCTGGATGGCCAGCCTGGTGGCCTCCTTGGCGGTATGCTCCACGGCCTCGTCCGTGAAGAGCTCGAAGCCCCGGGTCTCCCCCAGGGGGTGGTAGCCCATCTGGAGGTTCTCCCCATCCCCGGCGGTGACGCTGAGGCGCAGGACCCCCTGGGTGCGCCGGTCCGCGTTGAGTTCCGTCCGCCAGCCCTCGGGGCCGCCATCCGCCGAGGCGATCCAGACGCTCTGAGTGGAATCGCCGTAACCCACGGCCACTTGCTTGACGGCCCCGGCCTTGAGGGTTTCCCCGTGGCTGCGGGCGATGGCCTCGGTGCGGCGCACCAGAGCCACCTTCTCCTGAAGGGGGACGCCGGAAGGGTCCCGCTCCACGGGGCTGGGGCTGGGGTGCTCCCGGACCACCAGGGGCGGAAGCACTGCGCCCTCGCCCTTGCCGGGGGCCGCCAGGGTGTGGGCCGCCTCCAGCAGCTCCTCGAAGCTGGGGGAGATGAGATCGGCGAAGCGGGTGGCCTCGCCCTCCATCAGGCGCAGGCTGCCCCCGAAGGTCTCGCTGGCCAGGACATCCTCCATGCGGCCATCGTCCATTCCCAGGGCACAGGCCCGGCGATGCTCCAGGTAGAGTTCGCCGTAGTCCCCGCCTCGGGACAGGAGGGCTCCGAGGATCTGGCCCATCTGTTCAGGGGTGAAGGGTGCGCTCATGCCGTGTCTCCAACGCTCAGATCTTAGATGTCTCCAGTGTGACAGAATCCCCGCTTCGGCCTGATCGAGCTGGGGAGTCAGATCCCGGCCATCGTTGAGGATGAGGGCGTCCGCGTGGAGCCTCCGCTCCGCCGATTGGACCTGGGCGCGCAGGCGCTGGCGGGCCTCGGCTTCGGCCATGCCATCCCGCCAGGTGAGGCGCTGAAGCCGGAGCGCCTCCGGCGCCTCCACCACCCATAGGGCGTCGAAGCGATGGCCTTGGCCGATCTCCACCCAGAGGGCGGCGTCCAGCACGACCCCCAGGGTGTCCTCCGGGAGTCGGGCCGCTTCTCCCTCCATATGGGCCAGGATCCTGGGGTGGAGGATGGACTCCAGGCGTTTCCGACCCTCGGGGTCCTGGAAGACCCGGGCCCCCAGGGCGGCCCGGTCCAGGGCGCCCTCCGCCAGGATGCCGGGACCGAAGGCCTTCACGATGGCCTCCAGCCCTTCGGTGCCAGGCTCCACGACCCGGCGGGCGGCCTGATCGGCATCCAGCACCACCCAGCCCCGCTGGCGCAGCAGCTCGGATACGAAGGATTTACCGGAGGCGATGCCACCGGTGAGACCAAGGACAGGGAAGGGGAAGCGCATGCCTTAACTATCCCCCAAACTCAGAGCCAGCGCTTCTTCCGGAAAATCACCACCTGGATCACGATGACCAGGGCCAGGAGGCCCACGAATTCCAGGAAGGCCTTTTCGTTCCGGGACCCGGGGATGCCGCCGATGTTGATGCCCAGGAGGCCCGTCAGGAAGCCCAGGGGCAGGAAGAAGGCGGTGAACACCGAGAGCATGTACATGCGGCTGTTGAGCTGCTCCGAACTGCGCTGGGCCAGCTCCTCCTGGATGACCACGAGGCGGTCCTTGAGGCTGTCCAGGTCCTCCAAGTGGCGGGTCAGGCGGTCCATGGTCTCGTGCAGGTCGGCGCGGTTCCGGGTGGTGAAGTGGACGTTGTCGGCCGAACCCAGCTTCAGCAGGGCTTCCCGCTGGGGGGAGAGGTAGCGGCGGAGCATGAGGGACTGGCGCCGAATGGAGGCGATCCGGCTGCGGAGCTTGGTGTCGCCGCCCTTTTCAATCTCCTCCTCGATGGTGGTGGTCAGGGCGTCCAGATCGTCCAGGGTATCCTCCACCCGGTTGGTCAGCTGATCCAGGAGCTCCAGCAGGAAGTCGCCTGGGGTGCGGGGACCCCGCCCGCGGACAATCTCATGGGCCAGGGTCTCCAGGGACTGGAGCTTGCGGCGCTGGGTGCTGATGATCCGGCCTTCCTCGATGCAGAGCCGGATGGAGATCATATCTTCGGGATCGGACCCCGGATTGAGGTTGACGCCCCGGAGGGCGATGACGAGGGTGTCGCCGAGGAAGACGGCTCGGGGCCGGGTCTCCTCCGCCAGAAGGGCCTCGACGGCAATGGGGTCCAGTCCGCTGTCCTCCATGAGCCAGCGCTGGGCTTCAGGGTTGGTGTAGTCGAAGTGGAGCCAGAGCACACCCTGATCCGGACCCCAGTCCAGGGGGGCCGGTGCCTCCAGCGGGCAGGCGCCGCCCTGGCCGTCCAGTCGATAGGCATAGGTGGCTGTGGTCAACGGCACTTCAGCGCTCCAGGGTCTTGTGGGGGAGGCTCTCGATGCGGCCTGCGTGGGAGACCAGGACGTAGTTGAGCTTGCGTTGGAGTTCCCGGATCGTGTTGGCTCCGGCGTAGGTCAGACCCGAGCGCAGGCCCCCCACGATATCGGCGATGATCTCGTCCTCGTCCTCCCGGCAGGGCACCGTGGTGGCGACCCCTTCCGAGGTCTTCCAGCCCGTGAGGCCTCCCAGGTGGTCGTCTGCCGCCTCTTTGCTGGCCATGCCCCGATAGACCTTGCAGGGGCGGCCGTCCTTGCCGAGGACCGCTTCGCCCGGTGTGGGCCGGGTGCCCGCCAGCATCCCGCCGATCATCACGAAGTCCGCACCGAAGGCCAGGGCTTTCACGATGTCTCCAGGGGTGCGGATGCCGCCATCCGCCACGATGGAACGGTCCGCCCGGGCGCATTCCAGAATGGCGGTGAGTTGGGGCACCCCGAAGCCGGTCTTGATGCGGGTGGTGCAGACGCTCCCGGGGCCGATGCCCACCTTCACGATGTCGGCCTTTACGGAAGCCAGGTAGTCCGCTCCGGCGTAGGTGGCCACATTGCCCGCCATGATGCAGGCTTCGGGGATCATCTGCCGGATGCGCTTGACCATCTTGCCGACGTAACGGGCGTGGCCGTGGGCCACGTCCACGCAGAAGTAGTCCGCGCCAGCGTCCCGGAGGGCCTCCACCCGCTCCATCTCGCCTTCTGCGGTGCCCACCGAGATGAAGGCCGGATAGCGGCAGCGCCGGAACATGGCCAGGTTCTCCTCCACCGAACAGAATCGGTGCAGGATGCCGATGCCGCCCTTGGCGCCGATGAAGTTGGCCATGGCGTCTTCGGTCACGGTATCCATGTTGGCCGTCATCACCGGGAGTTCCAGTTTCAATCGGCCGCTCTTGTCCGTCACGCTGGTGTCCACCAGCCTTCGGGATTCGTGGTGGTTGTAGGCCGGGATCAGGAGGACATCATCGAAGGTGATGGCAGTCTCGGCCATGGCGTTTACCTCACGGGCTGGGGCAGGGGAATGGTGGGGAGCAGCTTGTCGGCAAAGGGCTCACCGTTCACGATCTTGATGTCGGAGGCCATGTCCGTGCCGCCGGGCTGGAGGTCGGTGCCCAGGCAGACCAGGAAATAGGAGTCCTGTTTGGTGTTGAAGCGCATGGTGGTGCTGCGGCCATGGCGCACTTCTTCCGTTGGGCGCGAAACGTAGGCCCGATAGAAGAAGGGGTGCCCCCAGGGGGTCTCCGGGACCTGCTCCAGGTAGTCGGGTGCCAAGGCCCGGAGCTCCGTCGGGTATTCGCCGTGCTTGTCCTTGTAGCGGGTGAGGGCGTCGGTGGTGCGTTTCATGATGCTGCGCACCTGTCGCTGGCGCTCTTCCAGCTCCCGCTTGACCTGGATTTCGATCAGGAAGACATCCTGCCGGGCGTGCTGGCCTGCCGGGGTGTCGGGGTACCGGGCCGCCAACTCATCCAGCATGGTCTTGGCTTCCAGCAGCTTGCCCTGCTGGCTCATGGCCACGGCATCGTCATAGAGCTTCTGGGGAAGACGGGGGTCTTCGGAGCTGCAGGCGGTCAGAAGGACCAGGATGGATGCAGTCAATAAGGGGCGCATGGCCGAACCATAGCACCAACCTGTCGCGGGAAAAAGGCTCGGACTCATTCTTTGGGGGGCTCTTTCGGGTCTTCCTGTTCCACCTCCCGGTCGAAGACCAGGGCGACATCGGTGCGCAGGCGGCAGCGCAGGGCCTCGCGGCGATCAGGGCAGTAGCTGCAGATGGCCTCCTTGCAGCGCAGTACTTCCTGGCCGTCCTCAAGGCGATGCATACGAAGGCTGACTTTCATTTCCACTCCCCTGCTTTCTTGGATGCCGGGGCCCTAAGGGCGTTAAAATGAGAGAATGCGCCTGATCGCCACACACTCCCCCGGCTTTGATCCCGAGACACCCTGGGAGGATCGCGGTTCCAGGACCACGGCCGAGTCCCGGCTCTTCAGCCAGATCGCCGCCCGGCGAAGTTCGCCCCACACCGCCCGGGAGCATGTCTTCACCCGGCTCATCTGCCCGGACTGGGTCAATGTCATCGCCTTCACCGAGGCGGGAGAGCTCCTGGTGGTGGAACAGTACCGTCATGGCATCGATGCCTCCACCCAGGAGATCATCGGCGGGGTATGCGAAGTGGGGGAGGAACCGCTCCTCTCCGCCCAACGGGAGGTGCTGGAGGAGACTGGCCACGCCACAGACCATTGGGTTTCCCTGGGCTTCTGCGAGCCCAATCCGGCGGTCCAGAACAACAAGTGCCACTTCTTCCTGGCCTTGGGCTGCCGCGAGGTGGCCCCTCTCGACCTGGATCCCTCGGAAGAACTGCGGGTCTGGGCGTACCCCTGGGATGAGTGGCAGGAACGCATGCGCTCCGGAAGCGTGACCCATGCCCTGGTGCTGGCGGCCTTCCTCCGGCTGACCCTCTGGGAGGGCTGGGAGGCCTTCGAAAAGACCCTTTTCCGCCCCTAGACCCGGCAGAAATAAACAGGCAACCCGCAGCTCCCCTTCGAGGTCTGCGCCGCTACTGGTAGATTAGATCCATCCAGATGCAGGGAGGACCACATGGCCAGTGAATGCTCATTTGATGTCGTATCCAAGGTGAACATGGACGAGGTGAAGAACGCCATCGTCCAGGCCATGAAGGAAATCGGCCAGCGCTATGACTTCAAGGGATCCATTTCGGACATCGAGCTCAAGGACGACAGCGTCCTCGCCCTCAAAAGCGATGACGAGGCCCGGCTCACGGCGGTCATCGATGTGCTCCAGTCCAAGCTCTTCAAGCGGGGCGTGAGCATCAAGAACCTGGAGTACGGCAAGGTCGAGCCCGCCACCAAGGGCACGGTGCGCCAGGAGGTCAAGATCCTCCAGGGCGTTCCCGGCGAGAAGGCCAAGGCCCTGGTGAAGGTCATCAAGGACGCCAAGCTCAAGGTCCAGGCCTCCATCCAAGGGGACCAGGTGCGGGTCACCGGAAAGAGCAAGGATGACCTCCAGGAATGCATGGCCCTGCTCAAGAAGAACGACCAGGGGCTGGAGCTCCAGTTCACCAACTTCAGAAGCTAAGCTGATGAAACGCCTGAGCCTCGCCCGCTACTTCGCCCCCATCCAGTCGAGGCTCTCGGCGGTGGAGGAGGAGCTGGAGCGCACTCTCCAGAGCGATGTGCCCCTGGTCCAGAAGCTGGCGGACCATATCCGCCAGGGGCAGGGGAAGCGTCTGCGCCCCGCTCTGGTGCTGCTTTCCAGCCGATTCTGCGGGAACGGCTCAGACCTGGATGTGCGTTTCGGGGCGGTCTTCGAACTGGTCCACACCGCCACCCTTATCCACGACGATGTGATCGACCACGCCGAGGTGCGGCGCTCCAAGCCCACCCTCAACACCATCTGGGGCAACACCCTGACCGTGCTCTTCGGGGACCTCCTCTATCTCCACTCCATGTCCAGCGCCATCCAGGCCCGGTCATGGCGGATGATGGAGATCTTCGCCGAAGTCACCACCCGGATGATCGAGGGTGAGCTGATCCAGAACCACGTGCTCTTCCGCATGGACACCTCTCGCCAGGACTACTTCGATATCCAGGAGCGGAAGACGGCCCTTCTCTTTTCAGGCTGCACGGAGTCCGGGGCTGTCCTGGCCCAGCGCTCCCAGGGGGATTGCGAGGCCATGCGCTGCTATGGGCTGGAGGTGGGCCGGGCCTTCCAGTTGGTGGACGACCTGCTGGATTACACCGCCACCAGTGAGCAGCTGGGCAAGCCCACCTTCTCGGATCTGCGGGAGGGCAAGCTGACCCTGCCCATGCTCACCCTCCTGGAGCGGGCCCCCGAAGCCCGGAGTATCGTGGAGCGCATCTGGGCGGCCGGGGAGTCGAGCCCCATCTCCCAGGCCGACGAGGCCGAACTCCGGACTCTCATCCAGCGTCACGACGCCCTTTCGGAAACCCGGGCCCTGGCCCAGGCCGCCAGTCTGGCTGCGGTAAAGGTTCTTGAAGGCGTGCAGGGCGACCCGGGCATCCGCAAGATCCTGGTGGAAATCCCCGAAGTACTGCTGGAGCGGAGCAAGTAGGCGACGCTGGAATAAAACCGAAGAAATCCGGGAATGGGAAGGCATTGCGCCCATGATGGGGAAAGACCCGGGCCTATGCGGAGCGGTGTCGCCCAAGAGGACCTATGTCCAACGATAAGAAACCCAAAAAAGCCAAGCCCCCCGTTGTCCACGGAGCCACCCGGGGAGGCGCGATCATGGACAGCAAGTTGCTGGCACCTGTTGTCAAAACGCCCTTGATGCCTGCCAAAAAGAAGAAGTGATACTCCTTCGCAAACGTATTAAATCCACCACCAAGCAGCCCCGCCGCGCGGGGCTGCTTGGTGGTGGAAGTCATTTTTTTGCTTTAGTTGATTGATTTTGAATCGGTATGAAGCCTGGATGGGTGGATCCCGGATCCGCGCATCCCGCAGGTTTGTTTCCATGTGCTCGGTGTGTTCCGTGGCCATGCTTCCTTTGATCCAAAGCCTCCGATGCCAGGATCGATTAGGATCGCTGTAAGGCGGAATCATGAAGCTTGTCCTGGCGGCCCTCCACATCGAACCCTCTCCCCGGGCCGTGCCCCTTGGGCCCGCCATGCTCGCCTCGGCGCTCAGACTGGCCCTCCCTGAGATCGAGACCCGACTCCTGGACCTGTTCCTGGGCCAGTCCGCCGCCGAATGCGCGGACCGGATCCTGGCTTCGGACCCGGACGCCGTGGGGCTTTCGGTCTATGTCTGGAATCGGCCCCTCTTTCTGGAGATTGCGGCGATCCTGAAGGCCCGCAGGCCCAGCCTTGTCATCTTCGCCGGTGGCGCCGAGGCCACGGCGGATCTGGCGGGGGTTGCCGCCGAGCCCTCCATCGATTTCGTACTGCCGGGGGAAGGGGAGCTCATCATCCAGGAGGCCATGGGGCGGCTCCTGGCCGGGGAGCGCATCACGGACTCCCTCCGGCCTGTCCCTGTGGACGATCTCGGCGCCCTTCCGTCCCCCTACCTGGACGGCACCATGGACCTCGGGAACTACACCGGGGCCCTCTGGGAACTCTCCCGGGGCTGCCCCTTCAAGTGTGACTTCTGCTTCGAATCCCGGGGGACGGCGGGCATCCGCCGCATACCCATGGCGCGGGTGGAGGCTGAGCTCGCGATCTTCGCCGAGAGCGGGATCCGGGAGGTCTTCGTCCTGGATCCCACCTTCAACTTCCACAAGGATGAGGCCAAGGCGATCCTCCGGCTCATTGCGGAACGGGCCCCCCACATCCACTTCTTCTTCGAGATTCGCAGCGAGTTCATCGACCGGGAGATGGCCGAGCTCTTCGCAGGCATCCGCTGCACCCTGCAGATCGGTCTCCAGAGCGCCCACCTGGATGTGCTCAAGCGCATCGGCCGCAGCTTCGACCCCGGGGATTTCGAGGCCAAGCTCCTGCTGCTGCACCAGGCCGGGGTGCCCTACGGATTCGACCTCATCTACGGACTGCCCGGCGATTCCCTGGACGGCTTCTGCGCCAGCCTGGACTTCGCCATGAGCCTGGTGCCCAACCATCTGGATGTGTTCCGGCTCTCGGTCCTGCCGGGCACCCGTCTGGCCGAGACCGCCACGGGCCTGGGGCTGAGCTACGAGGCCCAAAACCCCTACCAGGTGCTCTCCTCGCCGGGCTTCCCCGCCGAGGACCTGGCCCGGGCGGGGCAGATCGCCCTGGGGTGCGACGCCTTCTACAACCAGGGGAGGGCCGTCCCCTGGTTCAGTCTCGTCCAAGAGGCTCTGGAGACCAGCGCTTCGGAGCTCTTTGAGGCCTTCGCCACCTTCATCGAGGGGCGGAACGGTGAAGACCTCACCCTGCTTCAGCGGGATTTTGTGATCGCCTGCTTCGGGGAGCGGGGGGATGAGCTCATGGGCAGTGTCGCTGCGGATCTGGTCAGCTATTTCGGCTTCGCCGGGGAGCTGATGGAGTCCGCGGAAGCCTCGGAATACCTGGTCTCCTTCCATCACCATCCTCAGGAACTGCTGGGTCAGCTCCAGGGTGGACCCCCCAGCCTGGAGGAACTGGTCTTCTGCCTCCAGGCCCATCCCTGCCAGGCCCGACTTTTCGTGCAAGATGGAGAGGTGGACCTGGAGGTCCTGGAGGGATAGCGACAGCATGGTGGACGAAAGCCAACCGCACAAACGACGGCCGCGCTACAAGGGCACCCACCCGCGTCGCTTCGAGGACAAATACAAGGAGCTGGATCCCGCCAGCCACGCCGAGGAACTCCAGAAGGTCATGGAGCGGGGCCACACGCCCGCCGGCATGCACCGCTCCATCTGTGTCCAGGAGATCCTGGAGGTGCTGGACCCCAAGCCCGGGCAGATCGGCCTGGATGCCACCCTCGGCTTCGGGGGGCACACCCAGGAGCTGCTGGGCCGCATCACGCCGGGGGGACGAATGATCGGGATCGATGTGGATCCCCTGGAGCTGCCCCGGACCGAGGCGCGCCTGCGGGCCCTGGGCTTCGGCGAGGAGGTTCTGACGGTCAAGCGGATGAACTTCGCCGGGATCGTGGCCCTTCCCGCCGAGATCGGCGGCGGCTTCGACTTCGTCCTGGCGGACCTGGGGGTCTCCTCCATGCAGATTGACAATCCCTCCCGGGGCTTCACCTACAAGGCCGAGGGGCCCCTGGACCTGCGCCTGAACCCCCGGCGGGGCCAGCCCGCCTCGGCCCTGCTGAAGTCCATTTCCCAGGAGGACCTGGCGGAACTCCTGGCGGAGAACTCGGACGAACCCTACGCGGATCTCCTGGCCCAGGCCCTTCACGGCCAGGCCATCACCACCACCACCCAGCTGGCCAAGCTGGTCCGGCAGACCCTGCAGGACGAATTCTCCGCCGAGGAACGCCAGCAGGAGATGCGCCGGGTGCTCCAGCGCACCTTCCAGGCCCTGCGCATAGCCGTGAACGACGAGTTCACGGTGCTGGAGCAGTTCCTGGCCCTGCTGCCGGGCTGCCTCAAGACCGGTGGCCGGGTGGCCATCCTCACCTTCCACTCGGGGGAGGACCGGCGGGTGAAGAAGGCCTTCCAGGCGGGTTGCCGGGAAGGGGTCTACCGGGAGGTGGCACCGGAGCCCATCCGCCCCTCCGCGGAGGAGCGCCGGGCCAATCCGCGTTCGGCCTCGGCCAAGCTCCGCTGGGCCATCAAAGGTTGATCGGGCCTTCGGTTCCCCGGGGATCCCAGTTGATGTTGTTCCGCTTGAGGGCGGCCATGTAGCTCTCCTTGTCGGGGCACTTCATGTAGCCCTCGGCGGGGTCGATGGTGTTGCTGTGGATCAATTCCACCAGGGCGTCGTTCATGAGCTTCTGACCGTAGGCCCGGCCGGTCTGCATGGCGGAGGTGATCTGAAAGTTCTTGCCGTCCCGGATCAGGTTGGCGATGGCGGGGGTGATGAAGAGGCTTTCGATGGCCGCCACCCGCCCTCCGGTCTTCTTCTTGAGCAGGGACTGGCTGATGCAGGCCTTGAGGCAGTCCGCCAGCATGACCCGGATCTGCTGCTGACGATCCGCCGGGAACTGGTCCACGATGCGGTCGATGGTGCCGATGGCGCTGTTGGTGTGGAGGGTTCCGAACACCAGGTGTCCGGTGATGGCGGTCTCCAGGGCGATGGCGATGGTCTCCAGGTCCCGCATCTCGCCCACCAGGACCACGTCGGGATCTTCGCGGAGGGCCGCCCGCAGTCCGCTCTTGAAACTGTCGGTGTGGGTGCCCACTTCCCGCTGGTTCACCAGGCAGTTCTTCCGGGGGTGGACGAACTCGATGGGATCCTCGATGGTGAGGATATGGTCCCGACGATGCTGGTTGACCAGGTCGATGATGGCCGCCAGGGTGGTGGACTTGCCGGAGCCCGTGGGCCCCGTCACCAGCACCAGGCCCTTGGAGAGGTCCGCCAGGTTGCGGATATGCTCGGGCAGGCCGAGCTTGTCCGGATCCGGGATCTGGTTGGGGATGAGGCGGCAGACAAAGCCAGGCCCTACCCGGTCCATGAAGAAATTGACGCGCAGGCGGCAGTTGCCCGTCTCAAACGGGTAGGCGAAGTCTGCGTCGTTCCGCTCCTTGAATTGTTCCCAGGCCGGGCCGGGGGCGATGGCCTCCATCACCTCCAGGAGCTGGTTGGGGCCGAGGATTCCGAAGTCCATCAGGTCCTCCATGTCCCCATCAATGCGCAGGATCGGGGCCTCGAAGGAGGTGCAGTGGAGGTCCGAACCCTTGTGATCCAGGAGGGCCTGGAAGAGCTTCTCCGCCAGGGGATGGGTGCCGCAGGTGGGCTGGGCCTTGGCGGGTCGCCGGGCGGGTGCGGTCGCTGGCT
>JAFNAB010000102.1 GCA_017859955.1 Holophagaceae bacterium | reverse complement strand
TCCACCTGGGCCTGGGCGGCGGCCAGCATCTCCTCGTTGCCGGGCTTGAAGAGGTGCTTGAAGCGGCCCTGGGGCTTCATGAAGTCGATCAGAGGCTTCTTCTCCCGGGGCAGGGAAGTGATCCGGGTGACGCCGTTCTCGATCTCGAAAAGGGGCCAGTAGCAGGTCTCCACCGCCAGCCGGGAGAGCTGGATGGCATCGTCCATCTGGGTCCGCCAGCCGCGGTTGCAGGGGGCGATGATGTTGATGAACTTGGGCCCCTTGATATCCATGGCCTTGCGGACCTTGGTCATCAGATCCTGCCAGTGGCTGGGGGAGGCCTGGGCCACGTAAGGGATGCCGTGGGCCGCCATGATGCGAGCCAAGTCCTTGCGGGCCTGGAGCTTGCCCTGACTCTGGGCCCCCACGGGGCAGGTGGTGGTGTCAGCGCCGAAGGGGGTCGCGGAGGAACGCTGGATGCCCGTGTTCATGTAGGCGCCGTTGTCGTAGCAGATGTAGGTCATGTCGTGACCCCGCTCCATGGCGCCGGACAGGCTCTGGAGGCCGATGTCGGCGGTGCCGCCATCGCCGCCGAAGGCGATGAACTTGATGTCATCGCTGATCCGGCCCTGCTTCCGGAGGGAGCGGTACATGGTCTCGGCCCCCGCCAGCGTGGCCGCGGCGTTCTCGAAGGCCGTGTGGATCCAGGGGGTATTCCAGGAGGTGTTCTCGGCGATGCTGGTGGAGACCTCCAGGCAGCCGGTGGCATTGGCCACCACCACGGGGTGCTGGGCCGCCATCATGACCATCTTGACGACGATGGGAGCGCCGCAGCCCGCGCACATCCGGTGGCCGGGAGCGAAACGCTCCTCGAGTTTGGAGAGTTCCTTCAGATTCAGTGGCGTTGCCATGCTCAACCCCTCACCCCGATGTATTCCTTGGCCGCCTTCACGGGGGCACCCTTGGCAATCTGGATCAGCTCGTCCAGGACGTGCTCGCCCTGTTCCGGCATGTAGTCCCGGCCGCCGAGCCCGAAGATCTTGTTGATCATGACGGGGCGCTGGGCGCAGGTGGAAAGGGCGCCCGCGATGTCCAGGTAGAGGGGGCCGAAGGAACCGCCGAAGCTGTCCGACCGGTCCAGCACCGCCAGGGCCTTGAGGTGCTTCAGGGCCTGGGCCACCTCGTCATAGGGGAAGGGCCGGTAGAGCCTCGGTTTGAGGAGGCCTGCCTTGATGCCCCGGTCGCGGTAGCGGTCGATGATGTCCTTGGTGGTCCCGGCGGCCGAGTTGAGGACCACGATGCCGATCTCGGCATCCTCCAGGCGGTAGCTCTCGAAGAGGTCGTAGGCGCGCCCGGAGACCGCCTTGAACTCGGCGGCCACTTCCCGCAGGACCCCGGGGACCTTGCCCATGGTGGCTTCGTGGGCCTTGCGGTACTCCATGTATGTGTCGGACAGCGCGAGCTGCCCGTAGCTGGCGGGGCGCTGGATATCCAGGAGGGGATTGGAGGCCCGGTAGCTTCCGACGAAGGTGGCGGCGGCATCGGCCTCCAGCCACTGGATGTTGGCGATGGAATGGCTGGTGATGAAGCCGTCCTGGCAGACCATGACGGGCATGCGGATCTCCGGATGCTCGGCGATCCGGAAGGCCATGAGCATGTTGTCGAAGGCCTCCTGCCCGTTCTCCGAGTAGAGCTGGATCCAGCCGCAGTCCCGGGTGCCCATGCTGTCGGAGTGGTCACAGCCGATGTTCACCGGGGCCGAGATGGCCCGGTTGCAGACCGCCATGACGATGGGCAGGCGCTGGCCCGAGGCGATGGGGAGCATTTCCCACATGAGGGCCAGGCCCTGGGAGGAGGTGGCGGTGGCGACCCGGCCTCCGGCGGCGGCGGCGCCGATGCAGGCGCTCATGGCGCTGTGCTCGCTCTCGGCCAGGAGGACTTCCGTCTGGACCTCACCATCGGCGGCAAAGGCCGTGAAACGCTGCATGATCTCGGTGGCGGGGGTGATCGGATAGGCCGAACAGACATCGACCTTCGCCAGGCGCATGGCGTGGGCGATGGCTTCGTTGCCGGTGGCTGCAACCATCTTCGTCATGGCTACACCCCTTCCTTCTTGGACGAGGGGGGACCGCCCGCTCGCTCGGCTCGCTCTTCGTCCCCCCTCGCGCTCCCCCTCGGGGTGTCCGGTTCAGGCCCGGACACCCCTTCCGTCATCACGATGGCCTTCTGGCCCTTCTTGCCCGGGCACTCCAGGGCGCAGATGCCGCAGCCCTTGCAGAAGTCGTAATCGAACTCGCCGCGCTTGCCCTCAGAGGTCTTCACGGACATGTCGGGACAGTAGAGCCAGCAGAGCATGCACTGGCAGCAGTTCTCTTCGATCCAGGTCGGGCGGTAGGAGCGCCAGGAGCCGGTCTTGAAGCTGCGGGAGCTGCCGGGTTCGGTGATGACCGCTCCGGGATTGAGTTCCTGCCAGGTCTTCATAGGCTCACCCCCTCTTCATAGCCCCGCCGGGTCGCCTCCAGGTTTCCCTGGGTGACCTTCTCGCTGAACTTCTTGCCGAAATTGGTCTGGATGTCTTCGAGGACGGCCTGGAGGCTCAGCATGCCGGACACCCGGGTGACGGTCCCGATGAGGGGGGCGTTGGGCATGGGGCGTCCCAGGGTGGCCAGGGAGATGTGGGTGGCGTCCACGGCGATCACGCGCTGGCTGGGCTTGGCCTTGATCTTGGCCCGGAGGTCCCCGCACTTGGCCGGGTTGCAGTTGACGATGAAGGCGGCCTCGTCGGGAGCGCCTTCGGTGACGTCGATGCAGTCCAGGAGCGTGGCATCCACTACCACGACGATATCCGGCCGCAGCACCGGGTAGTGCCCCCGCAGGGGCTTGGTGTTGACCCGGTTGTAGGCCTTGATGGGGGCGCCGGCCCGCTCGGGACCGTATTCCGGGAAGGCCTGCACATAGTGGCCGTCACTGAGGCAGGCTTCGGCGAAGACTTTGCACGCCGTCACCGTGCCCTGGCCTCCCCGCCCGTGCCATCGGATTGCAATCGCGTCGACCACCTTTCCTCCTAGAGCTGTACTTAACGTTACTGAAAACACGTTTATCGCTACATGCCTCGTATATTGATGTGGCGGCGTTCCGCCTAGAACGATACGGCTTTGGCCCTGGCCGCCTGCACTCTGAACTTCTCCAGCCAGTCTGACCCGCTATGGGCTTCCGCCAGGGCGATGCTCATGTGCTTGGCCTGGAAACCCTGATCCCGGTTGCGGCCCAGGCCCGTGAGGCAGGAGGGGCAGTTGGTGAGGATCTGCCGGGTTCCATGCTCGTGAACCGCTTCCTCCAGGGCCTCCCGTTTCCGGTGAAGCATGGCATCCGTGATATCAGGCCGGGAGATGGAGAGGGTTCCGGCCTCGGAGCAGCAGTGGGGCACGGTGTGGACCTTGCCGAAGCCGCCGATTTTGGCCAGAACCGCCTGGGCCTTCCCATCCAGGGAATCGTGGCAGGGGGGGTGGTAGAGGTAGTTCCCCTCGCCCTTGAGGCGCAGGCCCTGGTCCATGGCGAACTTGGAGACGTCCACTACGCGGCCGCCGAAGAGCTTGCCCACTTCCATCTGCTCCAGGCCTTCCTTGCAGGTGCCGCAGGTGACCACGCAGGCCTCGAAGGGCAGGTGGCAGAACATGTCGCGGATCTGGGAGAGGAGGATGGTGTCCCGCAGCACGATGCGGCTGTGCATGGCGGTCTTGGCATTGACGTGGGCGGGGAAGCCGCAGCAGAGGAAGGGGGGAGGCAGCACGACCCTGGCCCCGGACTCCAGGAGCAGGTGGATGGCCGCCAGGGAGACCTCGGAGTGGAGCCGCTCGGAGCCGCAGCCTGGGAAGTAGACCACGTTGGTGCGGGCGGGCTGCTCGGGCTCGAAGACCAGGACCTGATCCGGCTCGCAGTTGGGGAGCACGTTCCTCAATGTCTGCCGGGGCACTGGGCTCTGGGGGGAGCGGAGCATCTGGAGCGGGTAGAAGTCCGGGGCCTCGGGGCGGCGGGAGATGAAGGGCTTGGCCACCCGGTACCCGATGCGCTGGGCCAGGCTGCCCATGCGGATAAAGGTGGCCCGGAAGAGGCGGTTGAAGGAGCGGGAGCGGGTATCGAGATACTTCAGGGTGAGCTTCGTGGCCAGGGGCGTGTGCTTGTAGCCCCAGCTGGCCAGGATCTCGCGCTCCAGCACCGAGACCTCGCCGGTGTCGATATCCACGGGGCAGGGCTTGAGGCACTTGTGGCAGATGGTGCAGTGGTCTGCGATCTCCTCCAGCCACTGGAGCAGCTCGAAGCGGGTGGAGCGCTCCCGCTGGGCCTCGAAGAGCAGGGCCTCGATGAGGGAGCCGATGGCCAGGTTCTTGTTGCGGGGGTGGAAGAACATGCCCCGGGCCGGATGGAAGACGCAGCAGTCCGGCTTGCATTTGCCGCAGCGGACGCAGTGGGCGATCTTCTTGGCCAGCTCTTCCAGCTGGCCGTGCTGGAGGATGCGGGCCTCCAGCTCCATCAGGTTGAAGGAGGGCGTGAAGATGTGGTCCAGGACCGAAAGGTCCTCCAGCTTGCCCGGGTTCATGATCCCCTCGGGGTCCACGGACTTCCGGTAGGCGCTCAGCTCGGCCATGCGCTGGGGCTCGAAATACTTGAGCTTGGTGACGCCGATGCCGTGTTCGCCGGAAACCACACCCCCCAGGGCCACGACCTTCTCCATGACCCGGTCCACCACGTGGTCGGCGCGGATCAGCATGGGGCGGTCATTGGAGAGCACGGGGATGTTCACGTGGACGTTGCCGTCCCCGGCGTGCATGTGGGTGGCCAGGATGACCCGGCGGGCCCGGACCTCGGTGTGGATGGTGTCCAGGGCTTCGAGGACGGCCGGATAGCCCCGCATGAGCTCCGTCAGTTCGTGGCGGAGCTTGGTCAGGATGCTCTGCTCCTGGAGCAGGGTCTCACCGGCGTGTTCGACGGCCATCCGGGCGGCACTGCAGAGGGCCTGGCCCGAGGGGGCCTTGAGCGCCAGGGCTTCGCCGTCCTCCCGATCCGCCAGGGTGCCCAGGAAGTCCGTGACCCGCTCGATGAAGCGCGTCTGGGTGTAGCGCTCTTCTTCAAAGTTGACCCGCTCGATGAAGTGGGCGAAGTCCGCCAGGGCCGCCAGGGGGATGACGATGTCCTCGTTGAGCTTGAAGGCGTTGGTGCGCCGGGCGATGGCTCCCAGCTTCTTGCGGTCCAGCCAGAACTTCTTGGCTTCCGCCGCGTCCCGGGCCTCGAAGGCGATGGTGTTGGGGTACTTGTCCAGGACGGTGTGGATGCGCTGGGCGCCCCGGGCGGCCTCTTCCTGGGTATGGCCCGCCACATCGATGAGCAGCACGGCCTTGGGGGTTTCGGCCCGGGCGGCCTTCACCTTGTAGTCGATGGCCCGGACGTATTCGTCGTCCCAATGTTCCAGAGCCATTAATGTTTCATGGCCGTCGTCCGGGAAGGGGAAGGCCTTGGAGATCTCGACGATGACCCGGCTGGCCTCGTCCATGTTGGGGCCGAAGAACTCGATGCAGAGGGTGCGCTGGGCTTCGTATTCGGCGTAGAGAAGGAATTCGGCGGAGGTGATGACGCCATCCGTGCCCTCCTTCTGGAGGCCCGGAACGCCGCCCAGGGCCTTGTTGGTGATGTCCTTCCAGAGGCCTTCCTTGCGGATCTCGGTGCCCTTGAGGGGGATGTTCTTGACCAGGTTTCCAGCCTCGTCCCGGATCTCGAAGGTCACGGTGTCCTGGGGCAGGATCTTGCGGAGCTGATGGTCCGTGCGGCGGATGATCCACTGCTTGCCCGAGGGCATGGCCATGCGCCATTCCAGCAGGTTGTCGATGCAGGTTCCCCAGCGCACCGCCAGCTTGCCTCCGGCGTTCTCGGCGATGTTGCCCCCGATGGTGGAGGCCCAGGCGCTGGTGGGATCCGTGGCGAAGACAAGGCCCTTCTCCTCCACCACCTCCATGGCCCGCTCGGTGATGACACCGGCCTGGAGGCGCACCGTGGGCGCCGAGGCTGTGCTGCCGTCCGCCAGGGTGAAACTCCGTTCCACGACGGGTTCGATATGGTTGAGCTTTTCCGTGTTCACCACGACGCAGTTGGGCCGGAGGGGGATCGCCCCGCCGGTGAGACCCGTGCCGCCACCCCGGGGGATGGCCTTCAGGCCCAGGTGTCCGATGGCCGCCAGGAGGGGGGCCACCTGGGCTTCCTCATCGGGCATGACCACGGCCACGGGCAGGTGGAGACGCCAGTCCGTGGCGTCGGTGGCATGGGAGACCAGGGCCAGGGGGTCCACCAGAACATTCTTCGGGCCGATGAGCCCACCCAGTTCGGCCTTCATGCGCTTGCGGAGGGCAGGGGTGTCCTCCACCTCGTCCCGGAACTCCTCCAGGAGGCCTCGGCAGGCCGCCAGGACTTCCATGACCCGGGGATCGCCCTGGCCGTTGGTCTCGATGGCGTTCAAGTCCTGGTCAGCCTTGCTGAAGAGGCGCTCCTGGCGGCTCTTGGAATCCAGCAGTTCCTGGAAGAGGAAGGGATTCCGGCGGTGGATCAGGATCTCACCGAAGATGCGGGCCAGCAGTCGGGCGGATCGGCCCGTGACCCTGCGGCTCCGGAGGGACTCCAGGGTCTCGACGATGTCGGGGCCCAGGAGCAGGGAGATGGCCTGGTGATCCTCGGCTGAGGTGTAATTGAACGGGATTTCTCGGGTCATGGAGGCTCTGGGAAAAGGCTTAGAGGGCGCGGACTCGGGCGGCGATCTGGGAGCCCATGTCGGCAGTCTTCTGGACAGGGTGCTTGCTTGCGCCCTGAGCCAGGTCGCCAGTGAGGTAGCCTTCGGCCAGGGTCTCGGCGACGGCCCGCTCGATGGCCTGGGCTGCGGCCTCCTGCTTGAGGCTGTAGCGCAGCATGAGGGCGGCGCTGAGGATCTGGGCCACGGGGTTGGCGATGCCCTTGCCCGCGATGTCTGGAGCCGAGCCGCCAGCGGGCTCGAAGAGGCCGAAGCCGCCCTCGTTGAGGCTGGCGGAGGGGAGCATGCCCATGGAGCCCGTGATCATGGCGCACTCGTCGGAGAGGATGTCGCCGAAGAGGTTGGAGCAGAGGAGCACGTCGAACTGGGCGGGATCCTTCACCAGCTGCATGGTGGCGTTGTCGATGTAGATGTGGCTGAGCTGAACGTCCGGATAGTCCTTGGCCACCTCGGTCACCACCTGGCGCCAGAGGATGGAGCTCTGGAGGACATTGGCCTTGTCCACGGAGGTCACTTTCTTGCTGCGGAGCCGGGCGGATTCGAAGGCGATGCGGGCGATGCGCTCGATCTCGAAGCGGTGGTAGACCTCGGTGTCGTAGGCCTTCTCGTTGGCGCCTTCGCCCTCGCGGCCCTTGGGCTGGCCGAAGTAGATGCCGCCGGTGAGCTCCCGCACGCAGACGATATCAAAGCCCTTCTGGGAGATGTCGGCCCGCAGGGGGGAGAGGTGGTTCAGGCCCTGGTGGATCTGGGCGGGACGCAGGTTGCAGAAGAGCTTGAAGTGACCGCGCAGGGGCAGCAGGGCACCTCGCTCGGGCTGCTGGTTGGGGGGCAGGTTCTCCCACTTGGGGCCACCCACGGAGCCGAAGAGCACAGCGTCGGAGGCCTCGCAGGCCTTGAGGGTGCTGTCGGGCAGGGGGCAACCGTGGTTGTCGATGGCGATGCCACCCACGTCATGCCAGGAATAGTTGAGCTTGAGGTCAAAGGCCGACTGAACCTTTTCCAGGACCTTGATGGCCTCGTTCATCACTTCGGGGCCGATGCCATCGCCGGGCAGAACTGCGATCTGATAGGTGCTGGTCATGATCAGATGGTCTCCATACGGGTTTGCTGAAAACGCTCTTTGTACTCGGCGACCTGCTGGGCGCGCTGGATGTGGTTGACGGTGTGGAGCAGGGCCTGGGCCGAAGCCTCCACAATGTCGGTGCCGAGGCCCATGCCATGGAACTTGCGTCCCTGGTGCTCGGCCACGATATCCACCTGGCCCAGGGCGTCGGTGCCCTCGGTCTTGCTCTTGAGCTCGTAGTTGGCGATGCGGAGGTCATAGCCGGTGATGCGGGTGATGCACTGGTAGACCGCGTCCACCGGACCGTTGCCCGTGGCGGCTTCCGCCACTTCCCTGTCCCCGACCTGCATCTTGAGGGTGGCGGTGGCCAGTACGCTGGCACCGGACTGCACGCTCAGGTAGTTGATCCGGTAATACTCGGGCTCCTCATGGAGCTGGTTGAAGAAGAGCAGGGCTTCGAGATCGTAGTCGTAGACCTGGCCCTTGCGATCCGCCAGCTTGAGGAAGCTGTCGTAGAGCTGATCCAGGTTGTAGCTGCCTTCGGGATAGCCCATGGTCTCCATGCGGTGCTTGATGACGTGACGACCCGAGCGGGAGGTCATGTTCAGCACGTTCTGGGGCAGGCCGATGCTCTCGGGGGTGATGATCTCGTAGGTGTTCTTGGACTTCAGGACGCCATCCTGGTGGATGCCGGAGGAGTGGCTGAAGGCGTTGGCGCCCACGATGGCCTTGTTGGGCTGGATGGGCATGTTGCAGAGCTGGCTCACCAGCTGGCTGGTGCGGTGGATCTCCTGATGGTGGATCCCGGTGCTCAGGCCCAGCAGGTTCTGGCGGGTCCTGATGATCATCGCCACTTCTTCCAGAGAGCAGTTGCCCGCCCGCTCGCCCAGGCCGTTCATGGTGCATTCGATCTGACGGGCGCCGTGCTGGAGGGCCGTGATGGAATTGGCGACGGACATGCCCAGGTCATCATGGCAATGGACCGAGATCACGGCCTTGTGGATGTTGGGCACCCGCTCGAAGAGGGTCTTGATGATGTTGCCGAACTCGCTGGGGACGGTGTAGCCCACGGTGTCCGGGATGTTGACGGTGGTGGCCCCGGCCTTGATGACCCCTTCCACCATGCGGCAGAGGTGGTCGATGGGGGTGCGGCCCGCATCCTCGCAGGAGAACTCCACGTCATCGGTGTAGCGCCGGGCGTGCTTGACCGCCTGGAGGCCCATTTCGAGGACATCCTCGAAGCCCTTCCGGAGTTTGCTCTCGACATGAATAGTTGATGTCGAAATGAAGGTGTGGATGCGGAACTGGCTGGCGACCCTCAGGGCCTCGCCGGCGGCATCGATATCCCTCTCCACGGCCCGTGACAGGGCGCAGACGCGGCTGTTCTTGATGGTCCTGGCGATGGTCTGGACGGATTCGAAGTCACCGGGGGAGGAGATGGGGAAGCCCGCCTCCATGACATCCACCCCGAGGCGCTCAAGGGCCAGCGCGATCTGCAGCTTCTCCTTGACCGTCAGGCTGGCGGCCAGAGCCTGTTCGCCGTCCCGGAGTGTGGTGTCGAAAATGATGACCTTATCGGACATTCGGTACCCTCGTCATGATGCTTGCTAATGCCAAGGCCGACCCCTGGTGCGGGGTCGGCTCTTATCTCACCCTCGCATAACTCATGGCAGATGGGTAGTGCCGACGAGCCAGCGGTCACACTCGCGGGCGGCTGCCCGGCCTTCATTGATGGCCCAGACCACGAGACTCTGGCCCCGGCGCATGTCTCCGGCGGCAAAGACGCCGGGGATGTTCGTGGTGAACTTGCCGAACTCGGCCTTGGCGTTGCTGCGGGGATCCCGCTCGACGCCGAGCTGTTCCAGGAGCTGGTCCTCGGGTCCGAGGAAGCCCATGGCCAATAGGACCAGCTGGGCGGGGTAGACCTTCTCGGAACCGGGGATCTCCTTGGGGATCGTCCGGCCCTGGTCGTCCTTGACCCACTCCACCTTGACGGTGTGGACTTCCTTGAGGTGGCCCTGCTCATCACCCACGAAGCGCTTGGCGGTGATGGTGTAGACCCGGGGATCCTCGCCGTGGAGGGCCTGGAACTCCTCTTGACCGTAGTCCTGCTTGAAGACTACGGGCCATTCGGGCCAGGGGTTGCTGGCGGCGCGGGTCTCGGGGGGACGGTTCATGATCTCGAGCTGGACCACGCTGTTGCAGCCGTGGCGCAGAGAGGTGCCTACGCAATCGGTGCCGGTGTCGCCGCCGCCGATGACGATGACGTCCTTGCCCTGGGCGGAGATGGAGGAGCCCTCACCGTCGTTCAGGAGGTTGGCGGTGTTGGCCTGGAGGAACTCCATGGCGAAGTGGACGCCCTTGAGGTTCCGGCCTTCGATGGGGAGGTCCCGGGGCTTGGTGGCGCCCCCGGCCAGGATGACCGCATCGAATTCCTTGAGCAGCTGATCCGCAGGATAGTCCTTGCCGACTTCGGTGCTGGTCACGAACTTCACGCGTTCGGCGGCCAGGAGATCCACCCTGCGCTGAACCACCTGCTTGTCCAGCTTCATGTTGGGGATGCCATACATGAGCAGCCCGCCGATGCGGTCGGCCCGCTCGAAGACCGTCACGAGGTGGCCAGCCTTGTTGAGCTGGGAAGCGGCGGCCAGACCGGCGGGGCCGGAGCCCACCACGGCGACCTGCTTGCCGGTGCGGTGGACCGGAGGCTCGGGCTGGATCCAGCCCTCCTCGAAGGCCTTATCGATGATGGTGCACTCGATGTTCTTGATGGTGACCGGGGGATTGATGATCCCCAGGGTGCAGGAACCCTCGCAGGGAGCGGGGCAGACCCTTCCGGTGAACTCGGGGAAGTTGTTGGTCTTGGCCAGACGCTCGTAGGCCTGCTTCCACATCCCGCGATAGACCAGATCGTTCCACTCGGGGATCAGGTTGTTGACGGGGCAACCTGCGGCCATGCCCTTGAAGAGGCCGCCGGTGTGGCAGAAGGGGATGCCGCAGTCCATGCAGCGGGCGCCCTGACGGCGCAGGTCCTCTTCAGGCATGTGCAGGTGGAACTCGTTCCAGTCCTTCAGACGCTCCTTGGGGGTGCGATCGGCGGGGAGTTCTCGTTGAAATTCCATGAATCCAGTGGGCTTGCCCATAATCTACTCCTCTCTTCGCCAGGCCTAGTTGCCGCTCACGCGGGTCTTGTCGTTCTTGTTCAGCTCGAAGGCGGCCATGATGGCCTCCTCGCCGCTGAGGCCCTTGGCGGCGACCTCTTCGAAGGCTTCCAGCATGCGCTTGTAGTCCTTGGGCATGACCTTGACGAACTTGGGCAGGCTGCCCTTCCAGTCCGCCAGGATCCGCTGTGCCACGGCGCTGCCGGTGGCGGCGAAGTGCTTCTCGATCAGGGTCTTGAGCTCTTCCTCATCCTTGCCGGCCACGGGTTCGAGGCTCACCATCTCCTGGTTGCAGTGGATGGGGAAGCCGCCCTTTTCGTCGAAGACATAGGCGACGCCACCGGACATGCCCGCAGCGAAATTGCGGCCGGTGCGTCCCAGGACCACTACGCGTCCGCCCGTCATGTATTCGCAGCCGTGGTCACCCACGCCTTCGACAACGGCGGTCACGCCGCTGTTGCGGACGCAGAAACGCTCACCGGCCATGCCCCGGATGAAGGACTCGCCGTAGGTGGCGCCGTAGAAGGCCACGTTGCCGATGATGATGTTCTCCTCGGCCACGAAGGTGGTGGACTTGGGGGGGTAGACCACGATCTTGCCGCCCGAGAGGCCCTTGCCGAGGTAATCGTTGGAGTCACCCTCCAGGGTCAGGGTGATGCCCTTGGGGACGAAGGCGCCGAAGCTCTGACCTGCGGAGCCCTGGAAGGTGAGCTGGATGGTGTCCTCAGGGAGGCCAGCCGCACCGTAGTTCTTGGTGACTTCGCTGCCCAGCATGGTGCCGACGACGCGGTTGAGGCTGCGGATCGGCAGGGTGGCGCTGACCTTCTCGCCGCGCTCGAGGGCGGGCTTGGCCAGATCCAGCAGCACCTGGTAGTCCAGGGTCTGCTCCATGCCGTGGTCCTGCTGCTTGGTGCAGCGGACGGGCACATCCTCCTCGGTATCGGGGCGGTAGAGGATCTCGGAGTAGTCGAGGCCCTGGGCCTTCCAGTGGTTGACGGCCTCGCGCATCTCCAGCTTGTCCGAGCGTCCCACCATCTCGTCGATGGTGCGGAAGCCCAGCTGGGCCATGATCTCGCGCATTTCCTGAGCGATGAAGGTCAGGAAGTTGATGACGTATTCGGGCTTGCCCTTGAAGTTCTTGCGGAGCTCGGGGTTCTGGGTGGCCACGCCCACGGCGCAGGTGTCCAGGTGGCAGGCGCGCAGCAGCACGCAGCCCATGGTCACCAGCAGGGTGGTGGCGAAGCCGTATTCCTCGGCGCCCAGCAGGGTGGCGATGACCACGTCGCGGCCGGTCTTGAGCTGGCCATCGGTCTCCACCACGATCCGGTCCCGGAGCTTGTTGAGCACCAGGGTCTGGTGGGTCTCGGCCAGGCCCAGCTCCCAGGGGAGGCCCGTGTGCTTGATGCTGCTGACGGGGGAGGCGCCGGTGCCGCCGTCAAAGCCGCTGATGAGGACCACGTCCGCATGGGCCTTGGCCACGCCCGCGGCGATGGTGCCCACGCCGATCTCGGACACCAGCTTCACGTTGATGCGGGCCCGGCGGTTGGCGTTCTTCAGGTCGTTGATCAGCTCCGCCAGGTCCTCGATGGAGTAGATGTCGTGGTGGGGCGGGGGCGAGATGAGGCCCACGC
>JAFNAB010000101.1 GCA_017859955.1 Holophagaceae bacterium | reverse complement strand
AGGCGGTAGAGATCCAGATGGAAGAGCCGCCCCCCCGGCGCGGAGTAGCGATGGAGGACCGCATAGGTGGGTGAGGCGACTTCATCGGGGTCCCCCCCCAGACCCTGGAGGAAGCCCCGAGTCCAGGTGGTCTTGCCGGCCCCGAGTTCCCCCCGCAGCAGCCAGGTCCCGCCGGGTGGCGTCAGCCCGGCCAGAGCGACTCCCAACGCCTCCGTCTCCAGGTCGTCCGCCAGGTAGCGCTCAGACATGCCCGACCTCCTGGTTCAACTCCCTCAGGAGACTGGAAAGACTAGGCCCCAGTTCTCGCACCAACAGAGGTCCCGGCCCCAGGCGTTCAGCCGCAGCCCCATGGAGCCAAAGGGCCTCAGCCACGCCCTCCTTGAGGCGTCCCAGCCCCTGCCCTTCCTTCTTCCACAAGGCCACCTTGGCGGCCACCATCCCCGCCAGAAAATCGCCGGTTCCCCCGGTGGAGAGGCCCCGATGCCCCGTGGGATTGATCCAGACCTCGGGCGTGCCCCCACCAGCCACCACGCTCTGAGCCCCCTTCAGGGCCAGGATGCCGGGCCCCGTCGCCACCTCCAGGGCCTGGGCAAGGCGGTCCGAGGTCTGGTGGGAAGGGGGTTTCACCTTGCCGAAGAGTCGGGCGAATTCACCGGGATGGGGCGTAATCACCGTCTCAGGACGGGCCATCCAAAAGGCCCCCTCCCCCTCCTTCAGGGCACTGGCATCCAGCACCAGGGGGCCATGCCAGGCAGGAATCTCGCTGACCCCTCCGGGACCGGTCAGGAGCACGTCAATGCCGTCCGGAAGCCGCCCCTCCCAGGGCAGCACCATGGCCTCCGGCACCTGGGCAGCAATCTCCGCCCGCACCTCAGCATCCGTGAGCACCGTCACAAGGCCGGCCCCGACCCGAAGCGCGCCGAGTGCAGCCAGGACCGCAGCACCGCTCATGCCCAGGCTGCCCGCCCGGATCGCCACATGGCCGAAGTCCCGCTTGTGGGTGTCCCACCGGCCCGAAAGGGTCGGACCGGGTCGGTCCATCATGAAAAGCGTCGCCTGCGGAGCAACCGGAAGGGGGATGGGCACCACCGTGATCTCGCCACAGAAGCTGCGAGCTGGCCGCAGGCCATGGCAGACCTTTCGATGCCCGAAGCAGGCCGTGCGATCGGCCGGGATGACCGGACCATAGACATCGGAGGAACTGGGATCCAGCCCTGTTGGAAGATCCAGGGCCAGCACCCTGAAAGCCCGGGAGGATCGACAGGCCTGCCCCCAGGCATGCATCTCCGCCACAAAGCTGAGGGTCGGCTCCCTCAGCGGAAGCCGCGTTCCCAACCCGAAGAGGCCATCCACCACCCAGCCCCGGAAGGACGGAATGGAATCCCGGTTGAGCTGGCGATAGGTGCCCCCCAGCCCCTCCCAAAGCCTGGCCTGAAGCGCCGCATCTCCCCTCCAGGCTGGTGGGGCTTCCTGGGTCCAAACCTCCACCGTCTGCCCCCGGAGGCGTGCCAGCCTGGCGAGTGCCAGGGCATCACCGCCGTTGTTGCCGGGACCGGCCAGCACATGGATCGGCCCATCCGCAGGGAGGAGGCCAAGAGCCCCCAGAGCGGCATGCTCCTGGAGCACCAGACTGGGGACACCCCAATCCTCAATGGCCCCCTTCTCGAGGGCCTGCATCTCGGAGGCGCGCAGCAGCGGGATCATGGCCACCAAGCTATCACGCCTGGAGGGCCTGGAGACGGGCCTTGATGGCCTGCGTCGCCAGGGTGACCTCATCCTCGGCCTCCCGGAACAGAGCTTCCAGTTCCTCAGGAGGAAGTTCCTTGGCAAATTCCTCCATGCGTCGGGCGTGGGCACTCAGACGATTGGCCCCCAGGGTGCCGGCGTTGGCCTTGAGATCGTGAGCGAGCTTGGCGATGCGCGGCCTGTCACCTGCGGCCAGAGCCTCCCGGAGATGCTCAATCCGGGGACAAGCATCGCGGATGAAGGCATCCACCAACTCCGCCACCGCACCGGGGCCAGCTACGCTCTCAAGATAGCTGAGGCCCTGCCACGTGGCCGAATCAAGACCATCGCAACTCTGCCCACCCATCCTGTCCTTGTTGGCGTCAAGATTCAGCCCCATCCCGACCCCCCAATCCATTGGATGCTTCCGACCACATCTCTATCCATCGTGAACCGGGTGATATTCCTGAACTTTCAGACCATTCGGCCTCCCATGGGCGTGCCCCCCAGGAGATGGAAGTGCAGGTGAAAGACCGTCTGCCCTGCATCCGGCCCGCAGTTGGCCACCAGCCGCCAGCCGCTCTTCTCCAAACCGAAGCGTTCTGCCAGGGACTTGGCCACCAACCCGATGCGGGAAAGCGCGCCGGCATTGGCTTCCGTCAGCTCATTCAAGCCAGAGAAGTGCTCCCTTGGGATAAGGATCAGGTGGACGGGGGCCTGGGGTGCGATGTCCTTGAAGGCCACCACATGCTCATCCTCGTGGACAATGGTGGAAGGGATCTGCTTCGCGGCAATCTTGCAGAAAATGCAGTTCGAATCGGACATGGGGGCTCCTTGTTTCACATCATCTTGCACCAACCTGAAATCCCGCAGAACACCGGAAGCATCGGCCGACTCTGCGTATCCACCAACACGGCCCTCCATCTGGTCCACCCCCTGGGCTTCGATACCTCGGACTACTACCTGCGCCGGGCGGGCCTGGACTATTGGGAAAAGCTGGCGCCCACCCATTACGAGAACTGGGAGGACTGCCTGGCCCGCTGCCCCGCGAAGCGCCTCTGGTTCGCCAGCACCAAGGGCGATAGGTTCCACACCGACGTGGCCTTCGAGGATGGAGACGGCCTCGTGCTGGGATGTGAAACCAAGGGCCTGCCTGACGAAATCCTTGCAGCAAACCCGGATCGCCTCGTCAAGATCCCCATGCCCGGTGACTTTCATCGAAGCCTGAACCAGGCCCAGGCGGCGGCGGTGCTCCTCTACGAAGCCCTCCGCCAGGTCAAGGCATGGTAAAGTTCGGCCATGGGTCATACCGGTGTAACGTCCCCCAACTTCGAGTTTCTGCTGGAGGTTTCGCGCATCCTCGCCCGCTACGCCAGGGTTGAGGACGCCTGTGAGGCCATGCACGATTTGATCGCAAACGCCACCCAGCTTGAGCGGGTGACCCTTTGCATCCTGGACCGCACCTCGGGCGAACTGCGGGTCGGAGCTTCCTCTGATCCGGATCTCACCGCCGGAGGAAGGGTCCGCCTTGGCATCGGCCCCATCGGACGGGTCTTCGAATCCCGGATGCCCGTCTCGGAATCGATCCCCGGTGGCACCTTCCTCGCGGCACCAGCCCTGGCGGGAGAATCCACCGTTGGCGTGGTTTCCGCTTTCCACCGTGGCCGCACGGCAACCCGGTCGGACCTCAACCTTCTGGAGGGCGTGGCCCAGCTCATCGCGGACGCCCTGCGTCTCCGCAAACGGGTCCGGGACGAGATCATGGCAGATCTCCAGGAGCGGGAACCCCGGGAGCCCATGAAGCAGGAGGCCCCCTTATCGGCCAGCATCGTGGGCTCCTCGGATGCCATGAAGAGTGTCTTCCAACTGATCGGCGGGGTGGCCTCCACGGATGCCACCGTGCTCATCCTCGGAGAGTCAGGCACCGGCAAGGAACTGGTGGCGCGAGAGATCCACACATCAAGTCGCCGGGCTTCCGGCCCCTTTGTGGCCATCAACTGTGCCGCCCTGCCGGAATCCATCATCGAAAGCGAACTCTTCGGACACGAGAAGGGCGCCTTCACCGGGGCCATATCGGCCCGCAAGGGGCGCTTCGAGCAGGCGGATGGAGGAACCATCTTCCTCGACGAAGTGGGGGAACTGCCTCTGGCGGTCCAGGCCAAGCTTCTCCGGGTTCTCCAGGAGCGGGTCTTCGACCGGGTGGGCGGCAGCAAGCCCATCAAGACCGATGCCCGGGTCCTGGCAGCCACCAACCGGGATCTGGAGGCCGGGATCAAGGCCGGAACCTTCCGGGAGGACCTATACTGGCGCCTCAACGTCTTCCCCATCTGCCTCCCCCCCCTTCGGGCCCGCCGCAGCGACATCATCCCCCTGGCGGATCACTTCGCTGAGAAGAATGCCCGGGTCCACGGCAAGGACATCCGGCGCATCTCCAGCCCCGCCATCGACCTCCTGGTGAGTTACCACTGGCCCGGCAACGTCCGCGAGCTGGAGAACTGCATAGAACGGGCCGTGATCCTCAGTTCGGATGCCGTCATCCACTCCTATCACCTGCCCCCCAGCCTCCAGTCCGGCGAAAGTTCGGATACAGCGCCCTCCTCCACCCTGGAAGCCGCTGTCTCCCGCCTGGAGAAAGAGATGCTGATGGAGGCCCTCAAGATGACCAGCGGCAATATGGCCGCAGCGGCCCGTCGCCTGGGCATCACCGAACGCCAGATGGGCTTCCGGGTCCATCGCTACGGCATCGACTGGCATCGCTATCGTACAAAAAAGTAGGATTCTGCCTATTTCCTACAATTTTGTACCTCCTATCTTTGTATCCGAAACAAGTCGGGACGGCTGTTTTTCAACATTTACAAGCCTTTCCCAACTTGGCACGTTTCCTGATCAACCCTGGGTTCAGTCTGGACCTGTAACAAAGGAGAAAAGCCACATGAGCTGCTGCTGCAAGAAAGCCGAAGAGGCCTCAGTCATGGCCACCTATGGCTCCCATTCGTTTTCCAACGCCATCATGCGGGAGCGCCTCCCCAAGAGCATCTTCAAGGAGCTCCTGGCGGTTCAGGCTGGCGAGAAGGAGCTGACGCTTGAGGTTGCCGAGGTCGTGGCCGGCGCCATGCGCGATTGGGCCCTGGAGCGGGGTGCCACCCACTACACCCACTGGTTCCAGCCCCTCACCGGTCTCACCGCTGAGAAGCACGACTCCTTCATCTCCCCCACCGGCGATGGCCGCGTGCTGATGGAGTTCTCCGGCAAGGAGCTCATCAAGGGCGAGCCCGATGCCTCCAGCTTCCCCTCGGGCGGCCTGCGCGCCACCTTCGAGGCCCGTGGCTACACCGCCTGGGACACCACCAGCCCCGCCATCCTGAAGGAAGACGAGTCCGGCGTCACCCTCTGCATCCCCACCGCCTTCATCGGCTACCACGGTCACGCCCTGGATAAGAAGGTGCCCCTCCTCAAGTCCATGGACGCCCTCAACAAGCAGGCCCTCCGCGTCCTGCGCGCCCTTGGCAACAACACCGCCAAGAATGTCATCTCCACCGTGGGCCCCGAGCAGGAATACTTCCTGATCGACAAGTCCTACTACGAGCAGCGCCCTGACCTGATCCTCACCGGCCGCACCGTCTTCGGTTCCATGCCCGCCAAGGGCCAGGAACTGGAAGATCACTACTTCGGCACCATCAAGGACCGCGTCCTGGCCTTCATGGGCGAGCTGAACCGTGAGCTGTGGAAGGTCGGCGTCGCCGCCAAGACCCAGCACAACGAAGTGGCCCCCAACCAGTTCGAGATCGCCCCCATCTTCTCCACCACCAACGTGGCTACGGATGGCAACCAGCTGACCATGGAGACCATCCGCAAGGTTGCCGGTCGCCACGGCATGGTGGCCCTGCTCCACGAGAAGCCCTTCGCTGGCGTCAACGGCTCTGGCAAGCACAACAACTGGTCCCTGGGCACCGATGATGGCCAGAACCTCCTGGAGCCCGGCGAGAACCCCGAGTCCAACGCCCGCTTCCTGCTTTTCACCACCGCCGTCCTGGAAGCCGTGGACAACTGGTCCGCCCTGCTGCGCGCCTCCGCCGCCTCCGTGGGCAACGACCACCGCCTGGGTGCCAACGAAGCCCCCCCCGCGATCATCTCTGCCTTCATGGGCACCCAGCTCACCGAGCTGCTGGAATCCATCGCTGACGACAAGGCCTACGCGGCCAAGGGCGGGGAGAAGATGCACCTGGGCGTGACTTCCCTGCCCAAGCTGCCCCGGGATCTCTCGGACCGCAACCGCACCAGCCCCTTCGCCTTCACCGGCAACAAGTTCGAGTTCCGCATGGTGGGCTCCTCCCAGTCCATCGCCGGCCCCAACTGCGTGATCAACACCATCGTGGCCGATGTGCTCTCCAAGGTCGCTGACCGCCTTGAGAAGGCCAAGGACAAGAACGCCGAGATCCAGAAGTACATCAAGGAGAGCTACGGCAAGCACCGCCGCATCGTCTTCAATGGCAATGGCTACTCCGACGAATGGGTCAAGGAAGCCGAGCGCCGTGGCCTCCCCAACATCCGCACCACCGTCGAGGCCCTGGCCGAGTATTCCAAGCCCAAGGTCGTGGAGCTCTTCGAGCGCCACGCCGTCCTGAGCAAGGAAGAGCTGGAGAGCCGCACCCACATCTACTTCGAAGGCTACTCCAAGCAGATCAACATCGAAGCCGGTGTCATGATCGAGATGGCCAAGCGTTCCATCTTCCCCGCCGCCTCCGACTTCGCCGCCGGTCTGGCCGGTGCCGCCGCCACCCTGGCCAGCATCGGTGCCGTGTCCTCCCCCCAGGAGAAGCGCGCGAAGAAGATCGCCGAGATCCTCGCCGAGTTCTGCGACGAGACCGAGAAGCTGGAGAAGGCCCTCGCCGAGGCCCAGGGCATCGAAGATGCCCACGCCCAGGCCAAGGCCTACCGCGACAAGGTATTCGCCCAGATGGCCATCGTCCGCGAAAAGGGCGACAAGCTGGAGTCGCTGGTTGCCCGCGATGCCTGGCCCTTCCCCTCTTACGAGGAATTGCTCTTCTCCCTGTAATAAAACACTTCAAATACAACATAGAAACAGCCTTCCACCTGGAAGGCTGTTTTTTTATCTGAAATAAAAATCCACGAATCCTAGTCTTTACAATGTTGTTACTTTGATGTGGATTCGCTTTGTATTAGGCAATAAATGTAATAAAATTGTATTTCGGTTACAGGCGATCCCAGGTGCGGGAAGCCTGCGACTGACGTCCTCCATCCCGCCCCCCGTGGGCCAAGCCATGCATGGGAATCTCGCATGATCAGGAAAACCCTACCCGGCAAGCGGTGGCTGCGCTGCCTCCCCCTCTTACTCCTGGCAGCCATTCCAGCCATGGCCCATGAAAACACCCACTACGTCAACGACTCCGGCGCCACGGCCTGGATGCTGACGTCCACGACCCTTGTGCTCCTGATGGTGCCGGGCCTGGCGATGTTCTACGGCGGCCTGGTCCGCACCAAGAACGTCCTGGGCACCATGATGCACTCCTTCGCAGCCCTGGCTGTGATCGGCGTGCTATGGGCCATCCTGGGTTATGCCCTCTGCTTCGGGAAGAGCAGCCTCCACGGCTTCATCGGATGGGACAGGAGCCTCATGTGGCTCAATAGCATCGACGACACCATCATGTCGGCCAACATTCCCGAATACGTCTATGCCATGTTCCAAGGTAAGTTTGCGATCATCACCCCCGCAGTCATCGCCGGTGCTGTGGCCGAGCGCATCACCTTCAAGGGATGGATGGCCTTCATCGCCCTCTGGTTCCTGGTGGTCTACGCCCCCCTCTGCCACTGGGTTTGGGCCCCGGATGGCTGGCTCTTCAACATGGGAGCCAGGGGCCTCATCGACTTCGCAGGCGGCACGGTGGTGGAGATCTGCTCGGGCGTCAGCGGCCTGACCCTGGCCCTGTACATCGGAGCCCGCCACGGCTACCCCAAGACCGCCATGCCTCCCAACAACCTGACCATGACCCTCATCGGCGCCGGTCTCCTGTGGGTGGGCTGGTTCGGTTTCAACGCCGGCTCCTCGGTGGCCTCCAATCTCGACACGGCCCGGGCCCTCTGCATGACACAGGTTGCCGCCGCAGCCGGGGCCCTCACCTGGGTGCTCATTGAGAGCGTCCGGGACGAGCACGCCACCAGTTTGGGCATGGCCTCGGGCATCCTGGCGGGCCTGGTCGCCATCACACCCGCGGCGGGCGTGGTCAAGGTCAGCGGAGCCGTCGCCCTTGGTGTGGCCGCCTCCATCGCCTGCTATTACATGATCCAGGTCAAGAACAAGCTGGGCTATGACGACTCGCTGGATGTCTTCGGTGTCCATGGCGTTGCCGGCATCGTCGGAACCATCCTTCTCACCTTCTTCATCCGCCCCTCCTGGTGGGCAGAAGCAGGCCACAGAGTCGTCGGGTGGGGCCTTACCCAGCAACTCAAGGTCCAGACCATCGGGGTCGCTGCGACCATCGCGTTCACCGCCGTCGGCACCCTCATCGTGGCGTTCATCATCGATAAGCTCATCGGACTGAGGGTCTCCGAATCCGTCGAAAAGACCGGCCTGGACCACGATATCCATGGTGAACGTGGCTACAATCTCACCAACCTTAACTAGGAGAGGCACCGTGAAGCTCATTACCGCCATCATCAAGGAAGAGATGCTGGACGAGGTCAGGGAAGCACTCATCACCGCCGGGATCGAGCGCATCACCGTCACTCGGGTCAGCGGCCACGGCCGCCAGCAGGAAAAGTTGGTTCAGCGCGGCAAAACCATCATCCCCAACCTGATTCCCAAGGTGCAGATCACCATCGCCTGCAACGACGAGTTCGAAGACATCGTCATCGATACGATCCTCCACAACGCCCGTCAGAACGGCGGCACCGTGGGCGATGGAAAGATCTTCGTCCAGGACCTGAAGGAATGTATCCGGATCCGCACCGGCGAACGTGGCGGACAAGCGATCTGAACCATGGAGATGGGCCCCGAAAGGGGCCCTTTCCATTTCAGGGGACAAGCCTATCTTTTTGCGAGTGGAACTCCCGTCACGGAAGACGACCACCATTGAATCCACTACATAAATGTATGCCGATTTGCATTTCCAACATTCTTGTAGTGCAGCATCCGAATCTATTACCCAAACAAAATCACATATCAAACAATATCAACATTAGAAATTTTTGTCACACTTCCTGCAAAGTAAGGAGTCGACTGAAGCTGTCCGCCAGGAGGAAGCCACATCATCTGCAGCATGCCAACCGACAGAGCCCCCGCCACAACCACTCAACAACCGGGCTTCTGAGGAAGTCGGGAACGAGTTAAACAGACAGAGGCAGTCTCCAGAACACAAGGGAGCTGCCCTTCCCCCCCCGCGATTCCCATTCCCTAATGGGTGGGTTTCGCCATGCCTGAGAGAGGAACATGAACTCAACACCCAGCTTCACTAGGCGCCTGATCCGCCTCCTCCCACTGCTGCTCCTGGCCGCCATTCCGGCCATGGCCCAGGGGACCACTCCGACCCCCGCCACCGATTCCGGCGCCACCGCCTGGATGCTGACCTCCACAACCCTGGTGCTCCTCATGGTGCCCGGCCTGGCCATGTTCTATGGCGGCCTGGTTCGCACCAAGAACGTCCTTGGCACCATGATGCACTCCTTCGCATCTATGGCAGTGGTGGGCGTGCTCTGGGCGGTGATCGGCTACGCCCTCAGCTTCGGGCCCAATGCCCTGGGTGGGCTCATCGGCTGGGACAAAGGACTGGTCCTGCTCCGCAGTATCGATCACACCATTCTGCCCTCAGGCGTACCGGAGTATGTCTTTGCCATGTTCCAGGGCAAGTTCGCCATCATCACCCCCGCCCTCATCGCTGGTGCCGTAGCTGAACGCATCTCCTTCAAGGGATGGATGGCCTTCATCACCCTGTGGGTCATCTTCGTCTACACCCCCCTCTGCCACTGGGTCTGGGCGGCAGATGGCTTCTTCTTCAATATCGGAGCCAAGGGCGCTATCGACTTCGCCGGCGGCACCGTGGTCCACATCTCCTCCGGCGTCAGCGGCCTCGCCCTGGCCCTCTACCTGGGCGCCCGCCATGGCTACCCCAAGGCCGCCATGTCCCCCAACAACCTGGTCATGGTGCTGATGGGCGCGGGCCTTCTGTGGGTGGGCTGGTTCGGCTTCAATGCCGGTTCCTCCATCGGCTCCAACCTGGACACCGCCCGGGCCCTCTGCGTCACCCAGGTTTCAGCCGCCGCGGGTGCCCTCACCTGGGTCCTCATTGAAACCATTATGGACGAGCGTCCCACCAGCCTTGGCATGGCCTCTGGCATCCTGGCGGGCCTCGTGGTCATCACCCCCGCCGCTGGTGTGGTCCAGGTAGGCGGTGCCATCTGCCTCGGCATCATCGCCTCCTGCGGTTGCTACGGCATGATCCAGCTCAAGAACAAGCTGGGCTACGACGACTCCCTGGATGCCTTCGGCGTCCATGGCACCGGTGGCATCATCGGCGCCATCGGACTGGTCTTCTTCATCCGCGAATCCTGGTGGGCCGAAGCGGGGCAGAAGATCGCCGGTTGGGGCGTGATGAAGCAGCTCATGGTCCAGCTCACTGCCGTGGGCACCACCATCGTCTTTTCGGTGGTCATGACGCTGATCATCGCCTTCATCGTCAACAAGACCATCGGCCTGCGGGTCTCCGAGAACGTAGAAAAGACGGGCCTCGATCACGATATCCACGGCGAGCGCGGCTACGGCCTCACCAACCTGAACTAATTCGGAGGGATCTTGAAACTCATCACAGCGATCATCAAGGAAGAAAAGCTGGACGAAGTCCGGGAAGCCCTCATCGCCGCCGAAATCGAGCGCATCACCGTCACCCGCGTCAGCGGCCACGGACGCCAGCAGGAGATTGTCGTCCAGCGGGGCAAGACCATCATCCCCAACCTGATCCCCAAGGTGCAGATCACCATCGCCTGCAACGATGAGTTCGAGGACATCGTGGTGGACACCATCATCCAGACCGCCCGGGAGAACGGCGGCAAGGTGGGTGACGGCAAGATCTTCGTGCAGGAGCTCAAGGAATGCATCCGCATCCGGACCGGCGAGCGGGGCGGGAAAGCGATCTAGTCACCGACCCGGAAAAAGGAAAGAGCCCCATGGTTTCATGGGCTCTTTCCTTTTCACAAGGTGGGCCCAAAGGCCCGCAGACTTCAGTTGCAGCCGCAACCGCCACTGCCGCAACCGGCCTCTTCCTCGCAGCCATCGGGGCCGCAGCCGCAATCTGCGCCGCCGCAGCCACCCTTCTTGCCAAGAAGGTAGGTCTGGGCCATGTCGATGATGGCCTGGTGGGGACGGGCCTTCACGGAGAGAGCGATATTGATGGCCTGGATCATATCCTCTTTGGAGACTTCCAGCTGGGTCAGGCGGTAGTGGTGCACCTGGAAAGCATTCTCGGCGTTGGCAGCCGCAGCGGCACCTAGGGCGATGAGCTCGGCGATGGCCTCGGTGATCAGGCCTTCCTGGGGGGTTTCGTTTTCGGACATGCTATCTCCGGTAGGATGGGCCCTCGGGCCCTTCGTAAAAAAGTCGAAACTTCAGTTTGACTGGCGGCGCTCCCTGGAACAAGAGCCCAGTTGGACCGCTTCTGGGAATTCAGAAACAGAGGAGCGACGGTCAATAGCTTAGTTGCCTTTGAACCAGCGTCCGTTCAACGGCAGGCATCTGGTTACGATCTTTTTCCAGCACCCGGACTTGGGGCCATCCGGCTGGCCCGCCACGGACCGCTGCCAGGAACCGGCAAGGGATTCCAGAGCTTGCTGCATGACACGGGTTTGCCTGGAATCATCCATGTTCAGCCCGCGCCAGAGACTGTCCCCCTGGCTTTCTTCAAGGGCAACCAGAAAGCCGGGAGGGCGGGGAACGAGAATGCGGGGGAGTCCCCGCCTCGCCGCCTCGATGGCGAGGATCAGATCATCCATATTCCTTTCCTGCCAGCACCTGGAGTCCACGTCGAGCGTTCCGGTATGAAAGGCCGCTGTGCCGGTTCCAATGACATCGACCTCTTGCTCGCAGTCCAGTCCCTCGGCGAAATGGAATATGGTGCGATCCCTCAGATAGGAGGTATGGGGTGCCTTGAACAGCGCACCATGGAATCCGACCAGAGCACGCCCCTTGTGCCGGGCCAGGGCCCGGCTGAGCACCTCGACATGGCGATCGGGATAGAGAATGTCGTCATCAAAGCAGAAATAGCGACAAGGCTCGGGGTAGAGGCAAGCCCCCAGGAATTTGCCATTGCTGCCCAAAGAACCATACAACGAGGGAAGAATGGGCACTATCTTTGGATGGTTTATGATAAATTTCGGCACCTCATCATAATGATCCAGATAGAGATAGAGCCGATCAAGCTGAGGCAGTACAGAACCAAGGGCCCGTGGAAGGGTATGGGCGCGACTGGGCATGGTCGCCATGCCCCCAACGGCAGCAACCGAGTTTGAGAAGTATGTTATTTCCGACACCTTACCTGACTCCAGGGCCCAGCGAACACTGTCATGATTGATCTTGGCAGGAAATCAGGGGAGTGTTTTGAGTGCCGTGGGCTCATTTTTCCGACAATTCTGGAGCAAACGTGCGCGGGTGGAGGATCGAGCCGCCAGGATGGTTCCCCAAGTGGATGCCCTCCTGCGAGACTCCCAGGCGAGCCCGGCGCCAAGAGCACCAGAGGGCCACGATGTCTATCTCTCGCCCCACTCGGATGACACATGCTTCTCGCTGGGGGTCCTGGCCCATCGCCGGCGTTCCGGCATCCATCTGACCATCTTCCCCTACGTACGCTATGTGGCGAAACCGGGGTTGGACAAGACCCCCGACGCGACAACCCCACTCCGCATGGCAGAGGATATGGTGTTTGCCGCCCGCTGCGGCCTGCAGCAGCGATTCCTGGCCCTCGCCGATTCAGATATGCTGCGAATTCCGAGGTACAAGCAGAAGAGCATCGCCCCATGTCTCGCCCGCACCGAACCCGCGGTCCTAGGGGCACTGGCCTCTCTGGCCAAGGAGCACCCATCC
>JAFNAB010000100.1 GCA_017859955.1 Holophagaceae bacterium | reverse complement strand
GTCCTGCCCATGGCCACCAACACCGGCAAGGGCGAGGTGAAGCACGAGCCCACCCCCCAGCCTGTGCAGAACGGTGGCTCCCGGCGTCCCTTCATCCCCCCCAGCATCTCCCAGCTCCAGCCTGAGCAGGGCTTCACCCGCATCAAGATGGCGGACAGCCCCGAGCCCTCGACCCGGAGCACGGAGCCTGCCCGCTACATCCAGCTGCCCCAGCCCCGTCCCGTAGGCGGTGCCCGCCCCAGCGGACCTGGCGGTCCCGGTCGTCCCGGCGGTCCCGGCGCCCGCCCCGGTGGTCCCGGTGCCCGTCCTGGTGGTCCCGGAGCCCGTCCCGGCGGCCCTGGTCGCCCTGGTGGTCCTGGCGCCCGTCCCGGCGGCCCTGGCGGTCCCCGTCCCGGTGGTCCCGGCCGTGGTCCCTCCATTCCCTCCACCGGTCCCATCGATCCCAACAGCCAGAAGGGTCCCGGCCGCGGCGGTCATTTCGCCGGCAAGAAGAAGGATGACAAGCGTTCCCGTGCGGATCGCGAGGCCGAAGCCCTGGAGCTGAAGCTCCGCCAGCCCCGCAGCCGTGCTCAGCAGATCGCCACCGAGTACATCGAGGACGAGATCGGCATCGTGATGCTCTCCGAGGGCGTGACGGTGAAGGAACTCGCCGAGAAGTGCAACCGCCCCGCCAAGGATGTGGTCGCCAAGCTGCTGCACCGCGGCATCTTCGCCACCATCAACCAGCCTCTGGACACGGAACTGGCCAAGGAGATCGCCCGTGAGTTCGGGTTCCTGGCCGACATCGTGACCTTCGAAGAGGACGTCCAGATGAGCGCCGAAGAAGGCGCCGAAGTCCAGGGCGAGAAGATCCCCCGTTCCCCCGTGGTCACCATCATGGGCCACGTGGATCACGGCAAGACCTCGCTGTTGGATGCGATCCGCACCACCAAGGTGGCGGCCGGCGAGGCCGGTGGCATCACCCAGGCCATCGGTGCCTATCATGTGGACGTCAAGGACCCCAACACGGGTCAGATGCGCCAGGTGGTCTTCATCGATACCCCCGGTCACGAAGCCTTTACCAAGATGCGCGCCCGTGGCGCCAAGGTCACCGACGTCGTCATCCTCGTGGTGGCCGCCGATGACGGCGTGATGCCCCAGACCATTGAGGCCATCAACCACACCAAGGCCGCCGACGTGCCCATGGTCGTGGCCATCAACAAGATCGACAAGCCCGCCGCCAACGCGGACCGGGTCCAGCAGATGCTGCTCCAGCACAACGTCCAGACCGAGACCTACGGCGGCGAAGTGCCCAGCGTGCCGGTGTCCGCCAAGACCAAGCAGGGCCTGGACGAGCTCCTGGAGACCATCCTCCTGGTGGCCGACCTCAAGGAACTGAAGGCGGTCTACGACTGCCCCGCCGCCGGTTCCATCCTGGAGGCCCGTTTGGATCGCGGTCGTGGTCCTGTGGCCACGGTTCTCGTGCAGCAGGGCACCCTGCGGGCCGGAGAGATCTTCGTCGCCGGCGCCACCATGGGCCGCGTCCGCGCCATGTTCGACGATCAGGGCCGGAAGGTCACCGAGGCTCACCCCTCCATGGCCGTCCAGATCCTGGGCTTCGAGGAAGTCCCGGTTTCCGGTGACAACTTCCAGGTCGTGGACGACGAGGCCAAGGGTCGTACCATCGTGGGCTTCCGTCAGGAGAAGGCCAAGGCCGCCCAGCAGATGAAGTCCCGGGTCACCCTGGAGAACCTCTTCAGCACCCTCAAGGACGGCCAGGTCAAGGAACTGCCCCTCATCATCAAGGCCGATACCTCGGGCTCCGTGGAGTCCCTGGTGGGCAGCCTCGAGAAGCTCAGCACCGACAAGGTGCGGGTGCGCATCATTCACGCCGCCGCCGGAACCGTCAACGAGAACGACGTGCTCCTGGCCGAAGCCTCCAAGGCCATCATCATTGCCTTCGGCACCAAGACCGAGCGCAAGGCTGAGGAACTGGCCCAGGAAGAGGGTGTGGATCTTCGTCACCACGAGATCATCTACAAGGTGACCGAGGAGATCAGTGCGGCCATGTTGGGCCTCCTGGACGCCATCGACAAGGAGACCGTCATCGGTCAGGCCGAGGTCCGGATGATCTTCAAGATCGACAAGTCCGTGATCGCCGGTTCCTTCGTCACCGAAGGCAAGGTCCAGAAGAGCAACAAGGTCCGGGTCCGTCGTGGCGAGGACATCATCTGGGAAGGCGGCCTGAAGAGCCTCAAGCGCTTCAAGGAGGACGTCTCCGAGGTGAAGAATGGTCTCGACTGCGGCATCGGTCTCGATGGCTTCGACGGGGAGAGGGAAGGGGACATCCTGGAATTCTTCACCCGCGAGAAGGTCGCCGATACCAGCCTGGCTTAAGGTCGAAACCCATGGGCGTTTCACGGCATCCAGCTTCCAGGAGCGCCCATGAGCTTGGATAGAACCAAACGGCTCCAGCAGGGTTTCACCCTGCTGGAGCTTTTAACTGTCATGACCATCCTGGCGATGCTGGCCACCGTCGGGATCGTCGGGTATCGTCGCCACACGAAGGCGGCCCGGGAGTCGGTCCTCAAGGAGGACCTCTACCAGCTGAACCACTGCCTGGAGCAATACCGGGCGGACAAGGGGCGCTACCCCTCCAGCCTTGCCGACCTCCAGGCCAAGGGCTACCTGAGGCAGATCCCCAGGGATCCCATGACCCAAGCCGATGACTGGGTGACCGAAACCGAGGCGCCCGATCCTGACAATCCGGATGCCGAGGCCGGGATCTTCCGGGTGCGGAGCAATTCCACCGAAGTCGGAGAGAACGGCATCCCCTACAACGAGTGGCAGTAGGAGATCCTTTGGACGAACGACTTCTGGCCCGCCTGGATGCCCTTTCCCGGGCCCTCCTATGGATATGGGTCCTCCTGGTGCTGGCCTCCCTGGTGGGTGGACGCCTGGAAGCTCTGCGCCGGATCTTGGACTACAGTGCCTGGGGAGTCTTCGGCGGATCCTTCCTGCTCAGCTTCCTGACCCGCTGGCTCAACGAGATCGAGGACCCTGCTCCCATCGGCCCCCTTCGGGTCTGGCTGGGCGCCTCCCTGGTGGCCCTCCTGATGTGCCTCGCCAGCACCTTCATCCTCGCGCCGAAGATCCTGACCATCCGGGGCCGCCTCGCGGTGGCCGAAGTCGAAGGACGGGATCTCTCGGCGGACCAGGCCTCGCTTCGCAAGGCTCGCAATGTTGCCAATCAGATGCTGGGGCTGCGGGTGCTGCTGGCGTTGGGCCTGGGCTACGGCGCCCTGATGCTGCCACGCCGGAAGGCATCAGCCGAATAGGACCGCCGAAGGGTCTACTTGGGGGTGGGCTTGCCTGCCTCGACGTCGACGGCCTGCACCTTATCCCCATCCTTGAGGGTGATGGCGGGGCTCAGGATGACTTTGTCGCCGGGCTTGAGGCCCTGGAGGACCTTGACCCGGGTGCCACTATCGTCCCCTGCGACCACGGGGCGGAAGGCCACGCGCTGATCTGAGCCGACCACGGCGACCTGGGGCTTGTTCTCCCGGAGGGCCACGGCCTCGGAAGGGATCTGGAGCGAGCCAGCATAGGCAGGGAGCTTGAGGTTCACCCGGACGGCTCCGCCCGGAAGGAAGGCGCCATCCTTGTTATCCAGGTCCGCCTCCACCAGGAGGGTCTTGGTCTTGGCGTCCACGGCTCCCGCCAGGCGGGAGATGCAAATCTGGCGCACCTGGTCGGGGCGGTCCGCCGGTCTGACCTCCAGGGGGGTGCCGATCTTCACCCTGGCCGCCACCTGTTGGTCGAGGTAGAGCACGACCCGGAGGCGGTCCACCTGGGCAATGGAGAGGACCGGTTGGGCGGTGGAGGTGCTGCCGCCGTTCTGGAGCAGGGCGCCGGGGTCGGTGAAGCGCTGGGTGACCACGCCGGTGAAGGGGGCCACGATGCGCTGGTAGCCCTGGACTGCGGCCTGGCTGCCCAGCTTCTCCCGGGCCACCTGGGCGGCGGATTCGGCATCCTCCAGGGCCTGGGCGCTGATGATGCCCTGGCGGGACAGTTCCTTCATCCGTTCGGCGCTGCGACGCTTGTTTTCGTAGTCGGCCTTCAGGGCCAGGGTGTCCCGGTCCGTCTCGGCGGATTCCAGGACCGCCAAGACCTGGCCCTGACGGACCGGGCTGCCCTTGTCCACGTGGATCTGACGGAGGAATCCGCTCACCTTGGCATAGAGGGTGGTGGCGGCATAGGGCTGGGCTTCGCCCTGGAGGCCCAGAAGGCCGTCGCCGCCCTCCTGGGTGGCCACCGCCACCCGGACCCGGGGACCGGCGGCCTGGTCGGCTCGGAGCCCCTCGGATTCATGGTTCAGACCATGGCGCTTGGCTGCCCAGAGGACGCCGATGCCGCAGGCGGCCACCAGCAGGAGGGCGACTCCGGTAATGCGGAAGCGGGAGAAGGAGCGATCGGGGGTGGTCTGGAGGTTCATGCTTCACTTCCTTGCTGTTCCACGTGGAACTTTTCGTCCAGGAGATGGGCCGTGGGGGGCTTCTTGCGGAAGAGGCTGTAGACCACCGGCACTACGAAAAGGGTGACGAGGGTGGCCATCAGCAGGCCACCGATGACGGCCCGGCCCAGGGGGGCATTCTGGCTGCCGGCCTCCCCCAGGGCCAGGGCCATGGGCACCATGCCGAGAATCATCGCCAGGGCGGTCATGAGCACGGGGCGCAGACGGGTCTTCCCGGCCAGGAAAGCGCCTTCCATGGCCGACATCCCAGGATTGGCGACCCGCACTTCGTTGGCGAAGCTCACCAGCAGGATGGAGTTGGAAGTGGCGATACCCACCGCCATGATCGCGCCCATGAGGGACTCGACGTTGAGGGTGGTGCCCGTGAGGGTCAGCATCCACAGGATGCCCACCAGGGCCCCGGGAACCGAGAAGAGGATGATGAAGGGGTCCAGCCAGCTCTGGTAGAGCACGGCCATCAGGAGGTAGACCAGAGCGATGGCGATGAGGAGGCCCCCCGCCATGTTGGAGAAGGCCTCGAGCATGACTTCGTTCTGGCCCCGGATACGGATCCGGGTGCCCTGGGGAAGGACACCGAGGGCCTTCACCTCTTTTTGGATATCGGACACCACCCCGCCCAGGTCCCTGCCCTCCGCGTTGGCCATCACATCCAGCACGCGCTGGACGGTGTAGTGGTTGATTTCGCTGGGCACGGTGGTCCGCTGAAGACTGGCGAAGTTGGCCAGGGGCTCCGAGTTGGCCTGGAATCCGGGACCCGCCGTCTGGAAGGCCGGGCTCTGGAGCAGACTGCTGGTGCCCTGGGTGCTGAAGGGCGTGGCCATGAGATCCCGTGGGCTTTGGATCTGGGAGATCGGCGCCTTGACGGCCACGGTGTAGTTCACCCCGGTGACCGGGTCCAGGAAGAAGGAGGGGGCCAGCTGGCCGTTGCCCGAGAGGGCTACCAGGAGGCCGTTGGCGACGGCCTGCTGGCTCAGGCCCAGCTGGGCTGCCCGGGTCCGGTCCACATTGATGCGGTAGGCGGGCGCGTTGATAGCCTGCTTGAGGCGCACATCCACAGCGCCTGGGATGCGGGCGATGGCGGTTTCCAGCTTCCGGGCGATCTCTGCGCTGGTGGCGAGATTGTTCCCTTCGATCTGGATGTCGATGGGGGCGGGTACCCCGAAGTTGAGGACCTGGCTCACGATATCCGCGGGCTGGAAATAGAAGCTGACCCCCGGGAAACGCTGGTGGAGGACACTCCGCAGAGCCTTCATGTGCTCCCGGGTGGGGCGGTGCTCCGCCTTGAGAGAGATGAAGAGATCGGCGTCCTGGCTGGTGACGTTGTCCGTGGGGATGAAGGAGAGGTTGTAGGAGATGGGGACGCCGACGTTGCTGTTGAGGGTCTGGATCTCGCCCGGGGGCAGGGTCTCCCGGATGGCCTGCTCCACCTGGGCCACCACAGCCTCGGTCTCCTCCAGCCGCGTGCCGGACGCGACCCGCATGTGGAGCTTCATGATCCCGGCATCCACCGAGGGGAAGAAGTCCCGGCCCAGGACGGTGAGGAGTCCCAGGCTCACCAGGGCAAAGGCCACCGCCAGCACCAGGACGAAGCGGCGGTGGTGCAGGACCCGGTCCAGGGCGTGGCCATAGGCCTCCTGGAAGCGGGTGAAGCCGCGCTCCCGCCAGGCGTTGAAACGGGCCAAGGCGCCCCCGTGGGGATCGTGTTCCAGAAGCATCCGGGCCAGGGTGGGCACCAGGGTCCGGGAAAGGAGATACGAGGCCAGCATGGAGTAGACCACCGCCATGGCCAGGGGCGTGAAGAGATACTTGGCCGGGCCCACCAGCAGCACCACCGGGAAGAAGACGATGCAGATGGCCAGGGTGGCCACGATGGCCGGAACCGCAATCTGGCGGGCGCCGTCCAGGATGGCCACGGTCAGGGGCTTGCCCATGGCCTGGTTGCGATGAATGTTCTCCACCTCCACCGTCGCGTCATCCACCAGCATGCCGATGGCCAGGCTCAGTCCGCCCAGGGTCATGATGTTCATGGTCTGACCCGAGAGTTTGAGGCCGATGATGCCCACCAGGATGGCCAGGGGGATGGAGGAGCAGACCAGGAGCATGCTGCGCCAGGAGCCCAGGAAGAAGAGGATCATCAGGGAGACCAGGACCGAGGAGATCAGGGCCTCCTTCACCACATCGGAAATGGCTCCCCGCACGAAGCGGCTCTGGTCGAAGTCAAAGCGCAGCTCCATGCCCTTGGGGGCAGCGGCCTGGATCTGGGGGAGCATCTCCTTGGCGGCGTCCACCACCGCCAGGGTGCTGGCGTCGGCCTTCTTCAGCACCGCCAGGTAGGTGGCCCGGTGGCCGTTGATGCGCACCAGGTTGCTCTGGTCCGAGAACCCGTCGTAGACCTGGGCGACGTCCTTGAGGTAGACCGGGGCTCCGTTGACCACCTTCAGGGGCAGGTCCCGCAGTTCCTCAACCTTGGAGGGGTTGGAATTGGTCTGGATCGGCAGTTCCTGGCGGCCCATCCGGGCCAGACCCGCGGGGGCGATGACGTTCTGGGTGGAAAGGGTCGTCATCACATCCGCCGGGCTCATGCCCCGGGCGGCCAGCTTGTTCAGGTCCAGATCCACGGAGATCTGTCGGCTCTTGCCACCGAAGGGGGCCGGGATCGTGATTCCGGGGATCGTGAAGAGCCGCAGGCGGACGGCGTTGATGGTGTGATCGAAAATCTGCTGTTCGGAAAGGGTGTCGCTCTGGGCCGTGAGCTGGACCACCGGAACGTTGCCCGCGTTGAACTGGATGATCGTCGGGGGGGTGATGCCCGGGGGCATCATGCGGGTGCCGGCGGAACTGACGGCGCTGATCTGGGCGATGGCCGCGCCGATATCCGTGCCGGGCTGGAAGTAGACCTTGATGACGCCAACGCCCTGGATGCTCTGGCTCTCGATGCGTTCGATGCCGTTCACGGTAGTGGACATGGACCGTTCGCTGATGCCGACGACCCGGCGCTCCATCTCCTCGGGGCTCATGCCGTTGTAGCTCCAGACCACGGCCACCACGGGGATATCGATGCTGGGGAAGATATCCACCTGCATCCGGCTCATGGAAAGGAGTCCCATGAGCAGGATGAGGAGGCACATGACGGCTACGGTGTAGGGGCGGCGGAGGGCCAGCCGGACGATCCACATGGGGCTTCCTTTTTACTCACTGGGCCAAGAGACCTGCTCAAGGCGGTCCAGGTTTAGCATCAATTTGTGCAGCAGATCCCGCAGCTGCTGACGCTCAGTGGGCTCCAGGCCCGCCTCCAGGCCTTCCCGGAAGAAAAGCCTGAATTCCTTGAGCTGGCCCATCAACCCCGCCCCCTCGGGGCTCAGGGTGATGCAGAGCCGCCGGCCATGCTTGGGGTCGGGTTGGATCAGGATCCAACCCTTCTTCTGGAGGGTCTGCAGGAGCCGGGTGGCCGTGGGCTTGTCCATGCCGAGGGCACCGGCCAGATTCTTGTGGCAGATGCCCGGGTCGCTCTCCAGGACCGCGAGAACCTGGAATTGCTGGGGAGTGAGGCCAAAGGGAGCCAGGTGTTGCAGACCCACCTGGCGCAGACGGCTTCGGACCACCGCGAGCAGCAAGGGGAGGTGGGCTTCCTCCCAGGGGATATTGAGCTTCATGAGCAAGTTGGGGCTCCTGGCGTTTTCATGGTTGAAACTATCCAGCGAAAGGGCCGCTTGGAATAATTATTCCCCGGCCAGGAACAGGAAAAGCCCGAGTTTGAAGATCCGCACCCGCCCTGGTCAGATCGGCCAGTTTCCCTTCAGGGATAGGGTAATTTGCACCTGCATAAATTTAAAAGTATTTTGTTGCAAAAGCAACATAGTTCATTTAAAATAAATTATTAAAATTTGCAGTTAATCTGCCGTTCGGCATGGCAGATCCTCCGGTACCGTTGCAGATGCGCCGATGCCCGCAGGGCGCCGGGGCACTCTGCGGGTATCGGTGGGGACGGGGGATCAGAAGCGGTAGTTCACACCCAGGCGGACCTGGTTGAAGGAATGTTGCCAGGTGCACCTGGTGCTTCCGTCGCTGTTTAAGCAAAGCGAGGACCTCCCTCCCTTCATCCTGGCGTAGGCGATCCGCCTCCATCCCTTGGAGGAAGGTGGAGGCATGAATAGCAATGAATCGGTGAGAATGGAGCTGTTCCCGGGGGTCCTGATGTCAGGCGAAGTCCTCATCGTCGAAGACGAATCCGCCATCGCGGACACCATCGCCTATGCCCTGGAAAGCGAAGGCTTCCGGGTGAAGCGCTGCACCCTGGGGGGCGAGGCCCTGGCACTTCTGAGGGAGGGGGGGATCCGTTTCGTCATTCTGGACGTCGGACTGCCGGATCTCAGCGGTTTCGAGGTGCTGCGGCGCCTTCGCACCTTTTCCGAGCTGCCGGTGCTCTTCCTGACGGCCCGCAGCGAGGAGGTGGACCGGGTTGTGGGACTGGAGATCGGGGCCGATGACTACATGGCCAAGCCCTTCAGCCCCCGGGAGCTGGCGGCGCGGGTGCGCAGCATCCTGAGACGGACGGAGCGGGGTGGCGCCCCTGCCCCGCCCCGCTTCGAGGTGGATGAGGCCGCTCGGCGCATCCGTTTCCAGGGGCAGGCCCTGGACCTGACTCGGTACGAATACCAGCTCCTTCGCCTGTTCCTGGTCCATCCCGAGCGGGTCTGGAGCCGCAGCGAACTGATGGAGCGGGTCTGGGCCGGTGCCGAGGAGAGTGCGGACCGCACGGTGGACACCCATGTGAAGACCCTGAGGGCCAAGCTCCGGGCCCTGGATCCCGAAGCGGACGCCATTCAGACCCACCGCGGGCTGGGCTACAGCCTGGGGAAGCAGTCGTGAAGCTCAGTGTCCGGATCTTCCTGGGCTTCTTCCTGATCGTCGCCCTGGCGGCCTACTTCGTATTGACCATCTTCATGCAGGAGGTGAAACCCGGGGTCCGCCAGGGCATGGAAGTGACCCTGGTGGACACGGCGCACCTGTTGGCCGAAGTCGTGGCCCCCGAACTGGAGGCTGGAAACCTGGAGGAGGGGGCCCTGGGGGCTGCCATCCAGCGCTACCAGGCTCGCCATCCCGGGGCCCGGATCTGGGGGCTGCCGAAGACCGGCACCGATTTCCGGGTCTATGTCACCGACGCCCAGGGCCGGCTCCTCTTCGACTCCAGGGGAGGGAAGCCCGGCGCGGATTACTCCCGGTGGAATGATGTACTCCTCACCCTGAGGGGGCAGTACGGCGTGCGCAGCACGCGGCAGGATCCCCAGGACCCCAGCAGCTCGGTGATGTATGTGGCTGCTCCCATATGGGTGCAGGGACGTCTCGCTGGAGTGCTTTCCGTGGGCACAGCCACCTCCAGCGTGGTGCCCTTCGCCAAGCGCAGCGAAAGGAAGGTCTATCACGCGGGCCTGGTGCTCATGGGGGCCGCCCTCCTGATCGGGATCGGGATGACCCTCTGGCTCACCCGATCCCTTCGCAAGCTTCAGACCTATGCCCGGCAGGTGTCCGAGGGCGAAAAGGCGGCTCCCCCGGCCCTGGGGGGTGAGCTGGCCGAACTGGGGAGAGCCCTGGAGGCCATGCGGGAGAAATTGGAGGGCCGTCACTACGTCGAACGGTACGTCCAGGCCCTTACCCACGAGATGAAGAGCCCGCTGGCCGCGATCCATGGCGCTGCGGAGCTTCTGGAGGAGGAACTGCCGGAGGCGGATCGGCAGCGCTTCCTCACCAATATCCGGGAGCAGGACGAGCGGCTTCAGCGATTGGTGGAGCGGATGCTGCACCTCGCTGCCCTGGAGAAGCGCCAGAGCCTCGAGCATCCTCAGCGCCTCTCCCTGCCGGAACTGGTCCAGGGCGTGTGCCGGAGCAGAGAGGCGGTGATGGCCCAGCGGGGTCTGCGCCTGCGTCTGGAGCTGCCGCCGGAGGCCTGGACGACGGGAGAGCCCTTCCTTCTGGATCTGGCCATCTCCAGTCTCCTGGACAATGCCCTGGATTTCTCGCCTGATGGGGCAGAAGTTTGCCTGAAGCTGGAGTGCCTGGGCGACGGTCACCTGCTGACGGTGAAGGATCAGGGGCCGGGCATCCCGGACTTTGCCGTGGAGCGGGTCTTCGAACCCTTCTACTCCCTGCCCCGCCCCGCCACCGGCAAGAAAAGTACGGGGCTGGGACTGCGTCTGGTCCGGGAGGTGGCGCAACTGCACGGCGGCGGGGCCGATCTGCGCAACGCCGCTCCGGGGGGCGCCGAGGCCCGGCTCTGGCTTCACACCCGCTTCACCTGACTTCATCCTCTCTTCGCACGGGGCTTCCAGGCTTGGGACATTCCCCAAGGAGGATGTCCATGAAACGCGAAATGCTCTGGAAAGCCCTGGCGGTGGGTGGTCTGGCCCTGCTGCTGCTCCTGCCCCTCAGCATGATCGAAGGTCTGGTCAGCGCCAGGAGCCGGCGGCAGAAGGAGGTGGAGGCCAACATCGCCCAGACCTCCGCCGACCGTCAGCAGCTCGTGGGACCCCTGTTGGCGCTGGACTATACCGCCAAGCAGACCAGCTGGGTCCCGGGTGAGAAGGGTGAGAAGGGTGAGAAAGGCTTCTGGCAGGAGAAGGAAATCAGCGCAAGCCTGCTTCTGCCGCCCCGGAAGGTGCTGCTGGAGGGGAAGGTCCAGGTGGAGGAGCGCTATCGGGGTCTGTACAAGGCCCAGCTCTTCCATCTTGAAGGGCGGCTCCAGGGTGAAGTGGACATCCCCTTGCGACCTACCCTTCCCAGTGGGCTGAGGGAGGTCTCCTGGGGGAAGGCCAGGCTTCTGTTCGCGGTGTCTGACCTACGGGGGCTCCAGAGCCATCCCCAGCTCCAGTGGGGGAAGGGCACCGTCGACTTCCGGTTGGCGGAAGCTGAGCCTCATGTGGGCCGGGGGCTGGAGGCCGAGCTCGGCCCTGTTTCGGAGCTCATGGGCACCCACCAGGCCTTCCAGATACCCCTGCTGAAGCTGCTGGGAACCCAGGAATTCTCGGTGGCCCCGGTGGCGGAGGACACTCAGGTCCATCTGAGCTCCAACTGGGCCAGCCCAAGCTTTGCCGGGCGCTTCCTCCCGGAACGCCGAACCATCACCCCGGGAGGATTTGATGCCCACTGGCAGGTGGCCGGGCTGGCCCGGGACCTGAACGCCATCCTGGACGGCAGAGGGCGGAGCGAGGAGGTTTTCAGCGTCTCTTTCCTGGAACCCGTGAACATCTACCTCCAGGCCGAGCGGGCGACCAAGTACGGCTTCCTCTTCGTGGGCCTGGTCTTCGCAGCCTTTTTCTTCTTCGAAGTTCTGAAGCGCCTGCCCATCCACCCCATGCAGTACCTTCTGGTGGGGCTTTCCCTGGCCCTCTTCTTCCTGCTGCTCCTGAGTCTCTCGGAGCACCTGCCCTTCCTCTGGGCCTATGTGTCCGCCAGTGTCTCAAGTGTGCTGCTGTTGGGCTTCTACCTGATGGGCGTTCTGAGGAGCTGGATCCGGTCCCTGGGCTTTGCAGCTGCCATGGCCCTCCTCTATGGCGTCCTCTACGGTCTTCTGGCCTCTGAAGACAACGCGTTGCTGATGGGTTCGGCCTTGCTCTTCGCGGTGCTGGCCGGGGTCATGGCCGCAACCCGACGGGTGGACTGGTACGGATTGGGCCAGGGCACCAGAACGTCAGAGTGAGGGTGACTGCCTGCCTAGGGGAGCCTCCAGGATGCGCTCCTGGAGGAGCTCCAGCAGGCAGGTCAGGGCCGGCAGACGGTCATCCCGATGGTAGGCCACCATCAGGTCGATGGTGGGCGTTTCGGGCAGGTCCAGCGGACGGGTCACGGTGCCCGGGGGCAGGATCTGTTCCACATAGTCCGGCAGGAGGGCGAAGCCCATGCCCGAGGCCACGCCCCCCACGGAGGTGAGGACATTCTCCGAGGCCATGGCGACCTCGCAGTTGACTCCCGCCCTATCCAGGATCCCGTGGGCCAGGTCGTGGAGGGCGGGGGCGACCTCCCGGGAGATGCTCAGGAACTTGTGGCCCGCGAAGGCCTCCACGGGGATCCGTTCGAGACGGGCGAGGTCCAGGCTCTCGGGTCAGGGAGAGCTCCAGGTTCGGGAAGCTGGCCCGCAGGATGGGCAGGATCCTGGGAAAGACCTTCATCTCGGCTCCCGGGATGAAGCCGATGCTCATGGCCCCGGACTCCTCCTGCGCGGCACGGCGGGCCCGGAGCATGGCCTGCTCGGCATCGTGGAGCATCCGGCGGGCATCTTCCAGGAAGACCCGGCCCGCATCCGTGAGGGTGACGCGGTGTTTCCATCGATGAAAAAGCGGAACACCGACCATGGTCTCGAGCCGCCGGATCTGCTGGCTGAGGGAGGGCTGCACGGTATGCAGTCGCTCGGCTGCGCGGGTGAAATTCAACTCTTCCGCTACGGCGACGAAGTATTTAAGGTGACGCAGATCCATGGGGCGAGGTTCCGGAGAAGGGAGATCAGTATAGGCGACCCCGAGGGGAGCCCGGCTCCCGAGAAATACCTAACAGCTTGGATTTCATTCAAACAAAGTATTGTCTCCCCCAGTCGGCCCTTGAATAGTATCGATAAAACCCTATCGAGTCCGGGGATGGCTATATTATCGCTGTTTTGGGGCGGCTTAGGGTATTGGGCGCATAAGTAGAGGTTTGTTGGTTATGTTTATTTAATTAACAATTTTCCAATCCACCTGCATGGAGGTGCATCGTGAGTGACGAGAAAACTGTGTCGCGGCGGAAGTTCCTGGGCGTTGGGGGGGCGGCGCTCCTCGGCGCCCCGGACCGATCCCAGCGGTCTGCCCCGCAAGTGGGACGAGGCCAGTGACGTGATCATTGTCGGCACCGGCTTCGCCGGGCTTGCAGCCGCCATCGAGGCCCGCAGGGCCGGGGCCGAGGTGCTGGTCATCGACAAGATGCGGACCCACGGTGGCAATTCCATCATCAATGGCGGCGAGATGGCCGCGCCGGGCAACCGCTACCAGAAGGAGGCCGGGATCCAGGATTCTGCCGAACTCCTGATGAAGGACATGCTGAAGGCGGGCGCGTACTTGAACCACCCCGACCTGGTCAGGATCTGCGCCGAGAAATCGACCGAGGTCCTGGATTGGTGCGAGAGCGTTGCGGGTGCCAAGTTCGTCAAGCTGGTCTTCCATGGTGGCCATTCGGTGAAGCGTTCGGTGCAGACGGACAACGCCTCCGGAGCAGGCCTGGTGAACCCGATGATGGCCAAGGCCAAATCGATGGGGGTCAAGTTCATGATGACCACCAAGATGGAGCGTCTCGTCACGAACAGGGAGGGGCGGGTCGTCGGCATGGAGGTCCGGAAGGGCTACAAATTCCCCGATGACCAGTCCGGCAAGGTGGCTTTCCTCAAGGCCCGCAGGGCTGTCGTGCTGGCTTCCGGTGGCTTCTCCCAGAATCTCGAGCTTCGCCAGATCCACGACCCCCGGATCGATGCCCGCTTCGATTCCACCAACCATCCTGGAGCGACGGGGGAAGCAACCCTGGCAGCATGCAAGATCGGCGCGATGGATGTCCAGATGGATTGGATCCAGATGGGTCCCTGGACCAGCCCTGACGAAAAGGGCTTCGGCCAGGTTCCCCAGTTCTGCGAGCGTCTCGTGGGCTACGGCCTGATGGTGGACCCCAAGACCGGCAAGCGCTTCATCCAGGAGACCGGCAATCGGAAGGTCCGCGCCGATGCGATGATGGCCCTCAACCATCCGGTCATCATCTTCAGCGATTCTGTCAACGTGAATCGCCAGGTCCTGCCCCACACCCTCGCGAAGGGTATGGAGAACGGCGCCATCAAGAAGTTTGACACCATCGAGGATCTGGCCAAGGCCTACCAGGTACCCCTGGATGTCCTGAAAGCAGAGATCGCCAAGTGGAATGGGTTCGTCGAAAAGCGGACTGACTCTGACTTCAACTGCAAGATCTTCCCTGAGACCACGCCGGTTGCCGTGGCGCCTTTCTACGCCAGTCGCCTCTGGCCGAGGGTGCACTACTGCATGGGCGGCCTGGTGGCCAACAAGGATGCCCAGGTCAAGAACTTCGACCTTAAGCCGATCCCAAGCCTTTACGTGGCTGGCGAGGCCATGGGTGCGGTCCACGGTGCCGTGCGTCTCGGAACCTGCTCCATGCTCGGCTGTGTTGTCTTTGGGCGCATCGCGGGGCAGAATGCCGCCCAGCAGAAACCCTGGGGTTGATTGTCTTCTCGGCTGCCATCCCGACTCATAGAGGTTCCTTCCATGACGTTCCACAGCTTCGCCGCTAAACTCCTACCGCTGGTATGCGCCTTGCTGATCGGCGGCTCCCTTTGGGCAGCCCCCAAGCGTTTGGCCACCGCCAAGCCGGGCCAGTGCAAAGCCTGCCATGGGGCCAAGAGCGCCCTGCCCAAGGACCACGCCGATACCAAGGGGCTGGCCATGGCGGATTGCCGGGGCTGCCATGAGAAGGGCTCCTCAACCGACCTTACGGGCAAGTTGCCCCTCATGCACACCCACCAGCTCAAGGGGGTCACCTGTGCCCAGTGCCATGGCAAGGGTAAGCCCCAGGCTGTGGACAAGGACAAGTGTCTGACCTGCCATGCCCTCAAGGAGGTCAGTGAAAAGACCGCCAAAATGAAGCCCCAGAATCCTCATGAGAGCCCCCACGGCTACCAGGAGGACTGCAACCTCTGTCACCACCAGCACGCCAAGAGTGAAAACTTCTGCGTCACCTGCCACGCTTTCACCTTCAACGTGCCCTGAAGGAGCTCCACCATGGGAAATCTAGGTATTACTGAAATCCTCCTGATCGGAGGGGCCCTGCTCCTCTTTTTCGGCCCTTCCAAGCTGCCTGAACTTGGGAAGTCCCTGGGTAAGGGCATCCAGGAATTCAAGAAGGCGGGCAAAGAGCTGACCCACACGATTCAGGGCTAGTAGGAAGGTCCCGGTTACCTGATTTCCGGAGCCTTCAGGGCTTTTCCCAGGCCTCGAGTTCCCGAGGCTTGGGTGGCCCCGGGATCAGTTCCATGAGCCAGCCCCGGACGTCGTCGACGCCATCGCCGCTTAGGGCGCAGGTGAAGGCGGCGCTGGGGTGGAGGCGCTTGAGGTCCAGGCGCTGGGGACGAGTCAGGCGATCGATCTGGTTCAGGATCAGGAGGCGGGGAATATCCGCGCACCCGATCTCGGCCAGGGTCTCGCTGACCACCTTGAGGTGATCCTCCAGTTCGGGGCTGCCGGCGTCGGCCACCACCAGTAGGGCGTCGGCCGTGCGCACCTCGCCCAGGGTCGAACGGAAGGCTGCCACTAGCTGGTGAGGGAGCTTCCGGATGAAGCCCACCGTATCGGAAACGAAGACGTGCCTGGGCATGCCCGTTTCGGGGTCATGCCCCAGCCAGGCCTTGCGGGTGGTGGTGTCCAGGGTGGCGAAGAGCATGTCCTTGGGCTCGCCCTCACCGGTGAGCGCCTTGAGAAGGCTGGTCTTGCCCGCATTGGTGTATCCCACCAGGGAAACCCGGGGGATGCCCGGGGCCCTGCCCTGGCGCTGGGTTTCCCGCACCCGCTCCAGGTGCTCCAGTTCACGCTTGAGCTGGCTGATGCGCAGGCGGGTCATGCGGCGGTCCACTTCGATCTGGGTTTCCCCAGGCCCGCCGCGCACGCCGACGCCACCTACCTGACGCTCCAGGTGGGTCCAGGCGCCCTTGAGGCGGGGCAGTTCGTACTCGTAGCGGGCCAGTTCCACCTGGGCCTTGGCCTCCCGGCTCTGGGCCCGCTGTTCGAAGATGGCCAGGATCAGGGCGGTCCTATCCATGCAGAGCAGCCCGGTGGCCTTTTCGATATTGCGGACCTGGCTGCCCGAGAGCTCGTTGTCACAGATCAGTACGGTAGCCCCAAGGTTCCGGGCATGGGCGGCGGCAGCGTCCAGCTGGCCCTTGCCAAAGAAGGTGCGGGCCTCCAGTTTGGGCCGCTTCAGGAGCTGCTGTCCAACGACCTCCATGCCGCAGGCCCTTGTGAGCTCAGCCAACTCCCTGAGGTGCTCCTCGACGTCGTGTTCTCGGTCATGGGGCCCAAGGTGGGCCAGCAGGTAGCAACGATCGGGGGTTTCGGTCATGGAGTGAAGCATTCCTCAATGGGATGGAAAGAACAGGATAGCGGAGAAGGTCCTGTGCTATAGAATGGGGCCAATACTCTATCCCGTCGATCCGGCGCGGAAAATTCCTGTTGGGTGCTGCATGGCCTTGTTTGGCTTTGGCAAAGAAAAGAAGGTTGGGGACTCTTCTGAGACCGTCCTGGCCTACCTCGAGGACGCCCAACGGGTCCGGACTCCTATCACCGTGCTGGATGCCCGCAAGAAGTCCGTCACGGCAACCATCCAGGGCATCAACGAGGCTGAAGGCACCTTGACCCTCCAGATGGGTGGTCCCCTGATCGGGGCCGAAAAGGGGGCCCGGATCGACTTGATATTCATGGCAGATCCCCTGAGGCTGGGCCTCAGCACCAAGGCGCTGGAGGTCCGCTCCGGGGCCATGGTCCTGGAGTTGCCGGAGTCCATCGAGCT
>JAFNAB010000099.1 GCA_017859955.1 Holophagaceae bacterium | reverse complement strand
GATACCCAGGTGAGCATCCAGCAGCGCAAGCTGGACATGCTGGCCAAGGTCAAGATGGACCAGTTCTTCCTGGGGGATAAGGTCGAGAGTCCCGATGCGGTGCACCTGCCCGTCAAGCTGGCCCTGGCCATCCTGAGGGACCGTCGTGGCCTCATCAGCCTGGAACTGCCGGTGGATGGCAACCTGGACGACCCGGACTTCCACTACGGGAAGATCGTCTGGCGGGCCATCGTCAACATCTTCACCAAGCTGGCCACCTCCCCCTTCAAGGCCCTGGGCGGCCTCTTCGGGGGCGGGGACAAGGATCTGAGCTTTGCGGAGTTCGAGCCGGGCAGCGCTGTGCCGACACCGGACTCCCAGAAGAAGGTGGAGATCCTCATCAAGGCCCTCCATGAGCGTCCGGACCTGAATCTGGAGCTGGAGGGTGTGGCCAATGCCGCCTCGGATGGGGAGGCCCTTCGCCGGGAGGCCCTGGAGGAGCGGCTGCGCCAGGTCAAGCTCAAGGCCCTGAGGGAAAAGAACCCTGGCCAGGAAGAGCAGCCCGTGACCCCGGATGAGCGGGAGAAGTGGCTCAAGGCGGCCTTCCAGGCGGCCTTCCCCCCCGCCAAGGATGCCAAGGTCAAGCTCCCGGAGCCCGCCGAGATGGAGAAGCGCCTGGTGGCTTCCCTGCTGGTGGAACCCAGCCGATACGTCCAGTTGGCGGATCAGCGGGCCAAGGCCACCTTGGCGCTTTTGCTGGCCGGTGCCCAGGTTGAACCCACCCGCCTCTTCGAGGTCCGGGGCGGGGAAAGGGCCCAGAAGGAGGGGGGGAGCCGGGTCTATTTCGGCCTGAAGTAAGGATCTGGCAGCACTTGCCGATGGTGGAAACATATTCTCCCGGAAGGCACCTTGGTCCACCTGATCCCCTTTCTTTCCACCCTCCTGCAGCTCATCGCCGCGCTGCTCGCCCTTCGCCTGACTCGGCTGGCCCGGGGCAGCTGGGGCTGGCTGCTGCTGGCGCTAGCCATGCTCCTCATGGCCTTGCGGAGGGGCATGGCCGGGATGGAAAACCTCGCCAATCCCAGGCCCATGCCAGCTTCCGAGCTGGTCTCCCTCCTGATTTCCATCTTCATGGTGGCGGGGATGGTGGGGGTGGGGCACCTGCTGCGAGCCGGTCGGCGGGCCGAGCTGGCCCTCCTGGAGGCCGAGGGCAAGTCCAAGGCCGAGGGAGAACGCATGACCCTCCTGGATGCTGCGGCACGGGAGGCCCAGGCTCGGGAGGGGGCCAATCAGAAGGCGGCGGAACTGGGGCGCTTCCTCGAACTGGTGATCGATGCTGCGAGCATGTGGATCAGCACGCTGGATGCCGAGGGCAGGGTCGTGATCTGGAACCGGGGAGCGGAGGAGATCAGCGGCTATGCGCGGGAAGAGGTGCAGGGGCGATCGGACTTCTGGGCCTGGCTCTATCCAGACCCTGAAATAAGGGCCAGGATGGCTTCCGAGGTTGCCTCCCTGCTCAGGGGCGGGAATCAGACGAAGGGCGAGGAGACGACCCTTCACCGGAAGGACGGGACCCTGCGCAAGGTGACCTGGTACGTGTGCCCCATTTATGGGCGAGACGGACAGACCGGCGGTACCTTGGCGGTCGGTCATGACGTCACGGAACTGCGGGGGACCCAGGAAGACCTCCAGCGGACCAGGACCATCCAGAACCTGATTCTCGATAACAGCGCCATGGGGATCGCCCTGGTGAGGAATCGGAGCTTCCAGTGGATGAATGCGAGGGGAGCCGAGATCCTGGGTCTGAGCCTCCAGGAGGCACAGGGTAGCCCTACCCGGAATGTCTACCCAGACGATGCGAGCTACGAGGCCTTTGCCAAGGCGGCCTATCCCGTCATGGCCAAGGGCGGGTACTGGGACACCCGGTGGCGATTGAGGAAGCCCAGCGGCAACCTGTTCTGGTGCCGATTGGTGGGCAAGGCCCTGGACCCCGAGCACGTGGAAGAGGGGGGGGTCTGGCTGATCGAGGACATCACCACGAAAATGGCTGTGGAATCGGCCCTCGCGGAGAGCGAGGAGCGCTTCCGGGGCGCCTTCGAGGGCACCCAGGATGCCCTGATCCTTCTGACGCCCAAGGGGATTTTTGACTGCAACCACCAGGCCCTGAGGCTGTTCGGGCTGGAGGACAAATCCGAGATCCTGCAGCGCAGCCTGAAGGACTTTTGTCCCTCCCGGCAGCCCGGGGGTGAGGGTTCTGAGGAAGGACTGGGCCACCACCTGCAGAGTGCCCTGGTGGGGGAATTCGTTCATTTCCAGGGAGGCTCTGAGGATCCTGAAGTGCCGGATGGAAGAAATCCTAGGCATGGGCCCAGAGGATATTTCGCCCATGTTCCAGCCTGATGGTCGCCTCACCAGGACCTTCACCCAGGAGATGGATGCCATGGCACTCCACGGCGGGAGTCACCGCTTCCGCCACATCCACCGCAGCCCCCATCGCGAGGATTTTGCGGTGGACGTGACGCTCACGGCCCTCCAGCCGGGCTATTCGCCCCTGCTGGTGGTGAACTGGGCTGAGGTCAGCGAGTGAGCTTGCGATACTTGATGCGGTGGGGCTCGAAGGGCTTGAGGCCCAGGACATCCTTGCGGTATTCCTCCCACTGGCTGTAGTTGCCGTCGAAGAAGTGGACCTGGCTGTCCCCCTCGAAGGCCAGGATGTGGGTGGCCAGGCGGTCCAGGAACCAGCGATCGTGGCTGATGACCACGGCGCTGCCCGCGAAGCCCTCGATGGCTTCTTCCAGGGCGCGCATGGTGTTCACATCCAGGTCGTTGGTGGGCTCGTCGAAGAAGAGCAGATTGGATTCGCTCTTGAGGGTCAGGGCCAGGTTCAGGCGGTTCTGCTGTCCGCCCGAGAGTTCCTTGACCTTCTTCTGCTGACTGTCGCCGGAGAAACCGAAGCGGGAGAGCCAGGCCCGGGCATTGATCTGCTTGCCCCCCAGCTCGATCATCTCGTAGCCGCCGGAGAGCGCCTCGAAAACGGTCTTGTCGGGGTTAAGGCCCTGCCGGAGCTGATCCACGTAGGCCATCTTCACGGTGTCGCCCAGGCGGATGGTGCCCGCGTCGGGCTGTTCCTGGCCCGTCAGGAGCCGGACCAGGGTGGTCTTGCCGGCGCCGTTGGCACCGATGACGCCCAGGACGCCGCAACGGGGGAGCTCGAAGTCCAGGTTCTCGAAGAGGACCTTGTCGCCGTAGGCCTTGGAGATGCCCTTGGCCTCGGCCACGATGTCGCCCAGTCGGGGGCCGCTGGGGATGTAGATCTCCAGCTCCTGCTCCTTCTGGCGGCCTTCTTCCCCGGCCAGACGCTCGTAGTTGGCGATGCGGTCCTTGCTCTTGGCGTGCTGCCCTTTGGGGGACATGCGGATCCACTCCAGCTCCCGCTCCAGGGTCTTCTGGCGCTTGTTGTCGGATTTCTCTTCCTTCGCGAGCCGGGCCTGCTTCTGCTCCAGCCAGGAGGAGTAGTTGCCGCGCCAGGGGATGCCTTCGCCCCGATCCAGCTCCAGGATCCATTCGGCCACGTGATCCAGGAAGTAGCGGTCATGGGTCACGGCGATGACGGTGCCCGCGTAGTCCTGCAGGTGCTTTTCCAGCCAGGCCACGGTCTCGGCGTCCAGGTGGTTGGTGGGCTCGTCCAGGAGGAGGATGTCGGGCTTCTGGAGCAGGAGGCGGCAGAGGGCCACCCGGCGGCGCTCACCGCCGGAGAGCACGCCGATCTTCGTGTCCGGGTCGGGGCAGCGCAGGGCGTCCATGGCCTGCTCCAGCTGGGTGTCCAGGTCCCAGCAGTCGGCGGCGTCGATCTTGTCCTGGAGCTCGCCCTGGCGGGCCAGGAGCTTGTCATAGTCGGCGTCGGGGTCGGCGAAGGCCTCTCCGATCTCGTTGTATTCCTTGAGCCAGCCCACCTTCTCGGCGGCGCCCTCCTCCACGATCTCCCGGACGGTCTTGTTCTCGTCCAGCTTGGGCTCCTGCTCCAGCAGGCCGGTCGTGTAGCCCTTGCTGAGGACGGCCTCGCCATTGAAGTCGTGGTCGACCCCCGCCATGATCCGCAGCACCGTGGACTTGCCGGAGCCATTGAGGCCCAGGACGCCGATCTTGGCACCGTGGAAATAGGAAAGGGAGATGTCCTTGATGACGGGCTTGCCGTTGTAATACTTCGACACCCGCATCATCGAGTAGATGATGGTCGGTTCCTCGTTGGGATTCTTGGCCATGCGGATCCTCGGAAAGCCTTATGTTAGCGGATCTTCAGGCTGCCCCATCCGCTATCCTGGTATCTCGCCTCTGGGGGTCTGTGTGAATACCGTGGTCATCGCCTGCAATGTGATCAAGGAAGAGCTGAACAAGGCCATGGCGGACACCGGGTGCACCCACTCGGTACAGCTGGTGGACACCCAGGAGACCCATGTCTGGCCGGACAAGCTGAAGGTACAGCTCCAGGAGGTCTTCGATGGCCTCCAGGGCGTGGATCGCGTTCTCCTGGGCTTCGGCTATTGCGGGAACGCGCTCCTTGGGCTTCACACCCGGAACTTCGAGCTCATCTTTCCCAAGGTGGACGACTGCATCAGCCTCCTGCTGGGTTCCTGCGCCCGTCGGAAGGAAGTCGCCCAGGAGGCCCAAAGCTACTTCATGACCAAGGGCTGGGCTGACTCCCCCATGAACATCTGGGAGTCCTACCAGAAGGAGCGTCCCCGCCTGGTCGCCCGTTGGGGCGAGGAGCGGGCCGAGCGCCTGCTCCGGACGACCCTCATCCCCGAGCACTACAAGCGTCTGGTGCTCATCGATACCGGGGCCTTCAGCCTGGAGGAGGTCCAGCCCAAGACCGAGGCCATGGCCCAGGGCCTGAGCCTCCGTCACGAGGTCATTCCCGGGACCACCGACTATCTGCGCCGTCTCCTTCAGGGCCCCTGGGAAGAGGGCTTTGTCCGGATCGGCCCGGGGAAGACAGTGCTCTTCGAACACGTAGTGGGGGAGCCGATCCGGCAGTAGCTCAGTCCGGCCCCATGGTGCTGGTTCCGGCCCTCCGCTGGATCTCCTGGGCGATCCGGGGCCGCAGGAAGGGCAGGTGGCGGGCCAGCCGGACCAGGGCGGGCACCTGAACGAAGGGCTGCCCGGCCGCCCGGGCCGTGGAGGGGCGGATGCGGCCCTGGGTCACCAGATCCCGTCCCGCCGTTTCGAAGCTTTCCAGGATGGCCTCGGCCCGTTGCTTCTCCGCCGGGTCATCCCCCTGGAGGGCCTTGGTCCAGGCGGCGGCGCTCCTGCGTTCGAGGTGGCCGACCTGGGGGGCGTCCAGGAAGCGGCTGAGGATGCGGAAGCCATCCCGGGCGTTCCGGACCGTGAGGTCCTCCAAGTTGTCGCAGACCAGGAGGGAGACGAAGGGCTTGCCGCAGATGGCCCGGTCCACGGCGTGGAAGAAGAGCCCCGATTCCGTCAGCCGGAGCCCCTGGATGGGAGCCAATGAATAGAAGCGCTCCATGAAGCGGCGCAGGAGGCTGGAGAGGCCGAGCACGTAGATCGGCGAAGCGTACACCACGATGTCCGCCGCCGCCAGGCGCTCGAAGACCTGGCGGACCTGGTCCTTGTCCTCGTAGATGCATTGGAAGCTTCCGCTCCGCTGGCACTGGTTGCAGGCCCGGCAGGGCTCGATGTGGAGCTCCGCCAGCTGGATCAGCTCCCAGGTGCCGCCCGCCTCCTGGACACCCGCCCCCATCCGCTCCAGGAGCCGGTGAGTGGTACCCCTGGAACCTCGATGGCTGCCATTGATGGCGCAGACAAGCATCTTCATCTCCTTGTGGATTGAATTCAACATGTGTTGAATCCACCACTCTGTCAAGTCTGCTCAATAGCCAAGGCTCCGGTCGACGGCTCCCTGGATGGTCCGCCCTTCGGCGTAGGTTTGGAGATTGGGAAGGATGTCGGGAATGACGGCTTCGGGCGTGGAGGGGCCCGCGTGGTGAGGCGTGAGGGTCACCTTGGGGTGCTTCCAGAGCGGCGAATCCGGGGGCAGGGGCTCCTGGGGCAGCACATCCAGCACCGCCCGGCCCAGGCGCCTCTGATCCAGGGCCTCCAGGAGGTCCGGCACCACCACCTGTTCTCCCCTCCCGATGTTGATCAGGGTTAAGTGCCCGTGTCCGTGAGCCAGGAGATGTCTATCCACGATGCCCCGGGTTTCGGAGGTCAGAGGGGCCACCACCACCAGGAGCCTGGCCTTCGGCAGATGGCTGGGCAGATCCTGGGCCCCAAACAGTGCAAAATCCGGATCCTGCCGTGGTTGGCGGACGAAGCCGGTGACCTCCATGCCCAGCAGCCGCAGCACTTCTCCAATGCGGCGCCCGATCCTGCCGAAGCCCAGAATTAGGGCCCTGGCTCCCCCCAGATCCTCCGCCATGAGCCGTCCCTCCCAGCGGCACTGCTCCTGCGCCTCCCGGCAGGCGGCCAGGGCCTGGGTATCCCAGAGAAAGTGAGCGGCGACGTAGCGGGCCATAGGGACCCCGAAATGACCGTCGGCCCGGGTGATGAGCACATCTGGCGGAAGTTCCGGGTGATTCACGAGGTGATCCACCCCGGCGCCGCTGTTCTGGATCCAGCGCAGGCCGGGCATGTGTCCCAGGAGACCCATGGGCACCTTCCAGGCAAAGAGGGCTTCGCAATCCGAAAGCCAGGGGTGATCCAGGTCCCGATCCTCCGGATGCCAGCCCCGGATGTCGAGGCGGGGCTCGGCCCGCTGCAGGGCGGGAACCCAGACCTTGTATTGGGAATGGAGGACGGCCAGCTTGCGCATGGAGAGAGTGTCCTCCGGGCCGGAAGGTAATACAATCAAGGGTTGGGCCCCATGGTTTGGGTTTGGATTGGATAAATAATTTATGAAATTCTTCGTCGAGACCTGGGGCTGCCAAATGAACGACCACGACAGCGAAAAGCTGTCGGGCATGCTGGCCAAGCAGGGCTTTGCCCCGGCGGCCTCCCAGGAGGAGGCGGATCTGGTGATCCTCAATACCTGTTCCATCCGGGAGAAGGCCGTCCACAAGGTCTATTCCGTGCTGGGGCGCTTGCGGGAGGAGAAGCTGCAGCGGCCACTCATCGTCGGGGTGGCGGGCTGTCTGGCCCAGCAGGAGAAGGACGCCCTTTTCAAGCGGGCTCCCCACATCGACTTCGTGCTCGGCACCATGGCGATCCAGCAGCTGCCCCGGCTGGTGGAGGAGGCCCGCGCCCGCCACAAGCGGGTGATCGACACCCAGCAGTACCCGGACAATCACCTCTTCCCCCCCGAGGTCACCCAGCGTCGGGATACGGCCAAGGCCCTGGTGACCATTATTGAGGGCTGCAATCACGCCTGCACCTACTGCGTGGTGCCCACGACCCGCGGCCCCGAGCGGCACCGCCCCTTCGGGGACGTGCTCGCTGAAGTCCGCCAACTGGTGAAGGACGGCTATCGGGAGGTGGAGTTCCTGGGGCAGAACGTCAACAGCTACCAGGGCGGATGCAACTTCGCGGAGCTGCTGAACCGGGCCTCCGATATCGACGGTCTGGAGTGGATCCGCTTCACCACCAGCCATCCCATGAACTTCACCCGGGAACTGGCCCAGACCCTGGTGAGCAATCCCAAGATCGCCCCCTTCCTGCACCTGCCCATCCAGAGCGGCAGCGATGCCGTGCTCCGGCGCATGGGTCGCCACTACACCGTCGAGCAGTACCTGGAACGCCTGGGCTACCTGGGGGAGGGCCGCTCCCGCTTCTCCCTCTCCACGGACTTCATCGTGGGATTCCCCGGCGAGACGGATGAGGACTTCGAGGCCACCCTGCGGGTGCTGGAAACGGTGAAATACGACACCTCCTTCAGCTTCGTCTACAGCCCCCGCCCCGGCACCCCGGCCCTGAAAATGAAGGATGATCTGAGCCCTGAAATCAAGTCCGAGCGTTTGTCCCGGCTCCAGGCCCGGCAGACGGAGCTGACCCTGACCAGCAACCGGGCCCTGGTGGGCCAGACCCTGGAGGCCCGCATCGAGAGCCACGGCCCCACGGAACAGGGGCTCTGGCTGGCCCGCACGGCCCAGTGGCGCAACGTCCACCTGAAAACCGGCGAGGGGCGCCAGCTGCCCTTCGGTGAGACGGTGCGGGTGAAGATCACCGAGGCGGGGCCCCACTTCCTGAGGGCGGAACTGGATTGAACCCAGGGCCTTCCCGCGGCACATGAAGACAGTCGTGTCTCTTTCTGCCGCAGGTTGTCCATGATGCCCATTCCCGTCAGCCCACCCCCAGCCCAGGTCCAGGTCTGCGGACCCCAGGTCCCCCGACTCAAGGGGAGGGTTGCGATTGCCGCCGCCTTCTCCTCGGATCGGGCCCTGAAGACCGCCCTGCAGGAGGTCTCAGGGGCGGTGGTGGTGGTGGAGGAAGATGGTGCGCCGGGGGTTCCCCGGCTGCCCGGCGCCTTCTCCTTCTTCAACGGGCGGTTGACCCTTCTCAGGGGCCAATCGCCGGTGAACGGCCTCGGTGTTGTCGCCCCTGGCTGGCTGGACCCCACCATGGGGTCCTCCAACGCCAACGCAGCGACCAGGCTCTATAGCATGGTGGGCTTCGGGTTCTAGGCCTTCAGCAAGGCCAGGGCCACCTGCTCCGAGGAGGCCGGATTCTGGCCCGTGATCAGGTTGCCGTCGATGATCACGAAGGGGGCCCAATCCGGTCCCTTCTGGTAGTCCCCCCCGTGGGCCTTGAGCATGTCTTCCACCAGGAAGGGCACCACCTCTGTCAGGCCCACCGCGGCCTCTTCGGTGTTGCTGAAACCGGTGACGCGGCGGCCCTGGACCAAGGGCGTTCCGTCAGCCTTGCGCGTGTGCCGGAACACACCGGGGGCATGGCAGACGGCGGCAATGGGCTTGCCTGCCCGGTGGAAGGTCTCGATCAAGGCTATGGTCTGGGCATCTTCCGCCAGATCCCATAGGGGGCCATGGCCCCCGGGGAAGAAGACTGCGTCGAAATCCCCTTCGTGAACGGTCTCCAGGCGGGCGGTGCTGGCCAGCAGAGCCTGTCCCTCTGCATCGTTCCGGAATCGAAGCGTCGCCGGGGTCTGGGCGCTGGGATCGTCGCTCTTGGGATCAAGCGGAGGCTGTCCACCCCGGGGTGAGGCCAGCGTGAGGGTGGCGCCTGCATCCTTGAAGGCATAGTAGGGGGCGGCAAACTCTTCGAGCCAGAAACCAGTCTTATGGCCAGTGTCACCCAACTGGTCATGTGAGGTCAGTGCAATCAGGATCTTCATGAGCTTTCCTTCTGGAAGAATTGGGGGGAATCCTGCCCCATCAAGCTTGGATGCGGTCCGGTCCCGGGCGTTCACAGCGCATTTTCAACGCCAACGCCGCCACCCGGACCTGCACCTTCCTGGGGGCCGGGCAATGATCCCGGTCTCAGGCCTCCGGGGCCCCGCGCCAGGGCAGGCAGGCCAGGGAGGAGAAGAGCAGGCTCACCAGCTCGGCCTGGCGGCCGGTCCCGGTCTTGCTGAAGACCTGCTTGGCCTGGCCCCTCACCGTGTCCACGGCCAGGCCCCGCGCCGCCGCGTAGTCCTGGATGGAGCTTCCCTGGCAGAGCGCGGAAGCCAGTCGCACCTCGGCGGGGGTGAGGTGGAAGAGGTCCTCCAGGGCCCGGGGGGATATGGCCACCGGCTTACCGATTTCCTGGAGGATGAGCAGCCACTGCCGGGGCTCCCGGGCGATGGGCCGCAGGCAGGCCTGCCACCCGGGTCCTTCCTCCCGACCCTTGAAAGTCAGGAAGGTCTCCCGGCCCCCCTCCAGGGCTTGGAGCAGGCGGACTTGGTCCTGAGCGGAGAGAGGCCGCAGCCGGTTTTCCACCAGGCGGAGAGGGCTCTGTCGGTCCAGGAGGCGCTGGGCGCCCCGGTTGGCCCAGTCGAGGCGTCCGTCAGGTCCGCAAAGGCAGATGCCCTGGGGCATGAGGTCCAGGAGGGCCGAGGTCTCGCGCCCCAGGGTCTCAGATCGCTGCAGGGAGGCCGATATCTCCAGGACCTGCTCCAGGTGGCGGAGCCACTCCCCCAGAAGCTCCCGCTGGGGGCCAGTCCAGGGCTCCGGCTGGTCCGGGGCCTGATGGAGGGCCAGGGTCAGGAAGGTGCCGTCCGCCAGCCGCCAGACGCTTCCCAGGAAGGGGCCCAGGCCGATGGGGGTCAGGGCGCTCCTGAAACGCTGCCTTTCGGAGCGATCGGGGATGATGTCTTCGTCCCGCACCAGTCGCCCCAGGTTCAGCGCCAGCCGGTCCATGGCGAACCGGGGGTTGCGGGAGTCCGAGACCTCGCTGAGGTAGCGGCGGTGGAACTCGCCCCCGCTGGGGTTGACCTCCGTGCGCAGGGGCTGGAGGCGTCGGCCGTCGGCCCGGCACCACTGAAGGGCGACCGCCCGGAGGTCGAGGGAGGCGGCTATCCCGTCCAGGGCCTCGGGCCAGGTCCCGGGGGCCCTGGAACAGCGGTAGAGCTGGTGGACCAAGTCACTGAACCCCTTTACGGGCGATCCGGGGGGACGGGCAGGGCCTGGGGGGGATGTCATGGGACCTTCGAGGTATGCCTACCTTTTAGCTCAAATCCCACCGGAAGTCTTTCGTGATTTTGGGGACACCCCCCATTTGGGGCATGCGCCGGGAAGGGCACCCCATCTAGCCTCCATTCCCATGGGGTCGAGTCCCCTTGAGAGGGAGGCATGGCATGAGCAGGAATGTTCTGATAGCCGGATTCATGGGGTTGCTGCTGGGGGTGCAGCCCGCGGTGGCAGGGGCGCCCGCCGACCTGGTGGTCTGCAACGGGGCGGTCTAGACCGTGGAGGAGGGGCGACCCTGGGCTGAAGCCTTTGCCGTCCGGAAGGGGAAGGTCGTGGCCGTGGGCACTACCGCCAAGGTGAAGGCCCTGGTGGGCCCCCGGACCCAGGTGGTGGACCTCCATGGCGCCATGGTCATGCCCGGCCTCAACGATGTCCACGCCCATCCACTGGACGGCGGCTACGAGGACCTCTTCATGTGCAACTTCCCGCCCTCGGCCACCTTCGAGGAGATCCTCCAGCGGGTTCGGGAGAGTGTGGCCAAGGCCCAGCCCGGTGACTGGATCGTCGGCGGGTCCTGGGGTGGCCAGATCATGGCGACCCTGAGCACGGAAGCCGCACGGCAGGCCCTGGACCAGGCCAGCGGAGGCCACCCGGTTCTGCTCCGGGACATCAGCTTCCACAACCGCTTCGCCAATACGGCCGCCCTCCAGAAGGCCGGGATCGACCGGAAGTCCGAAGGACCGGCCGGCACCTCCATCGTCAAGGATGCCAAGACCGGCGAGCCCACGGGCCTGCTGATCGAGTTCGGGGCCTTCGCGGCCCTGGAAAAGGCCATGCCCCCCCATCCCCGGGAACGCCAGGAGCGTGCGGCGGCCCACGCGGTGGCCCGGATGAACGCCCTGGGGATCACCGGGGTCCAGGATGCCTATAGCTCGGAGGACTATCTCCGGGTCTGGTCCGGCCTGGACCGCCGCGGTGGGCTGTCGATGTGGTACATCGCCAGCATGCCCGCCGTGCCCATGGCCCCCGGTCAGAAGGCCGGCATGGCGCTGGTGAAGGAGCGGGGCAGCTTCCAGGGGCCCCACCTGGAGCCCCGCTTCGTCAAATTCTTCCTGGACGGAATACCCCCGGCTCGGACCGCCAAGATGATCGATCCCTACCTGCCGGAGCCGGGGCAGGGTGAACCTGGCAATGGGCCCTCCTACTTCACTACGGAGGAGTTGGCCAAGGCCATTCAGCCCTTCGACCGGATGGGGCTGGGCGTCAAGATCCACGCCGCCGGTGATGGGTCGGTGCGCATGTCCCTGGACGCCATTGCCCAGGTCCGCAGGGTGAATGGGGTCAAGGGGCCCACGCACCACATCGCCCACACCTCTCTGCTTCATCCCTCCGACTATCCGCGCTTCCGCCAACTCAACGTGGTGGCGGACATCTCCCCCATGCTCTGGTTCCCGACGGGGCTCTGGATGGCCATGGTGCCGGCTATCGGGCCGGAGCGGGCGGGCCGTTTCTTCCCCAACAAGGACGTACTGGGGGCCGGGGCCCTGGTGGCGGGAGGCTCGGACTGGCCCGCAGGGCAGGCGACTCCGGATCCCTGGATTGGCCTGGAGGGCCTGGTGACCCGCCGGGATCCTATGGGGATCTTCCCCGGGGCCCTGGGGCCTGAGCAGGCCCTGGACCTGGCCACCGCCATCCGGATTTATACCCTCAACAGCGCCAAGGCCATGGGGTTGGCGCAGCGGACGGGTTCCCTGAAGGTGGGCAAGTCGGCGGACTTCATCATCCTGGACCGCAATCTCTTCAAGGTCCCGGCCGAGCAGATCCACCAGACCCAGGTGCAGGCCACCTATTTCCAGGGCCACCGGGTTTACGCGAAGCCCTGATTCCTTGGCCTTCCGAAGCGGGTGCTGATCAAGGTGTCATCGGAGGGAAGGGGGCTCAGCCCAGGGTTTCTGGTCTGGGCCCCCACTTCCCTAGTCCAAATGTTTGAAACATGCAATCTGCATGGGCTGAGTCGCGCTTTCACCGCTGGTGGGAGCACGTTTTTTTAGGTGTATTAAAGGTTTTATCTGTCCATGGCCGGCAGCGCGGGGTGTGTCTTGTTGTATGTTTGAAACATTCGACTGGGTGACCCATGCGCCATTCCTTTCCATTGCTGCATCTCCATTTCCTCCGGGGTCTCCTGCTCCTGTTGCTCGCGGAGAGCGTGGGATGTGGGGGGGGCGGTTCTTCGGACGCAAACGTACTTCCCCCTGCGGGCACGGGGCCTTCCCTCGTCAGCTTCAGCCCTGCCTCGGGTCCCGTGGGCACCTCTGTGACCCTTACGGGGGCGAATCTCACCGGTACCACGGCCGTGAACTTCAACAGCAACCCTGCGGCCACTTTCCAGTCGGTGAGTGCCACCCAGGTTACTGCTGAGGTGCCCGCCGGTGCGACCAGTGGTCCGATCTCTCTGACCACGCCCCAGGGGACGGCCACCAGCGCCACCAGCTTCACTGTCACCGTCCTGACGGGCGAATGTCCGGTGACCACCCCCGCAGAGACCTTCACTGCGACGGATGAGCCGGTCACCCAGAAATTGGAGAGCCTCGACCTGGTGACGCCCTGGGGTTACGGCCGAGCGGCGAATGCCTCCCGGACCTACCCTTTGGTGGTGAATGGCTGCTGGGGCGAGGGTAATCTCTTCCCGACGGCCACCCGCCAGGAATACCCCTCCTTCTATCTCGACTTCAACAACTACTCCACGGAAGAGCATGGTGCCTGGCTGGGCGATCTGATCGATCAGGCCTTGCAGGCGGGCTACCGTATCGATCCGAACCGGATCTATCTGACGGGCTTTTCCCAGGGCGGGTCAGGCAGCTTCAAGCTCGTCCGCGGCATGCTGACCAAGGGCAAGCTGTTTGCCGGGATCGTCCGGGTCGCAGGCCAGAGCGAGTCCCAGCTGGCCACTGTGGCTTTGGGGAAGAGCGCACTCTGGTACCACATCGGCTTGAGCGACACCGCAGATAGAGTCCAGGTCGCCCGCGCGACCTATGCCAACCTCAAGGCCTCCTATGCGCAGGCCATCGAGTCCACCACGACGGATACCCTCACGGGCCACAACCGGACCACCAAGACCCTGACCCTGAATGGCATCGCCATCGTCAAATACAGCGAGTACGAGGGGATGGGCCATGACCCCAACCCCTGCTACCGGGATCCTGCGCTCTTCGATTGGGTCTTCAGCCAGTCCCTCGCCTGCCGCTGAGGTGCTCCGTGAGAGGATGGGGGGATGACGACCTCGCTGCCTTTCTGGACACCGATTACCCCCCATGGAGAACGCCGCCCTTGCCTCGCAGAAACGGCGGGAGACCTATCCCCATCCGGGCTGCAGGTTGAACATGCGTAGCCTCACCCGCAAGCTTCTGGCAACCTGGATCGCCGGGCTCTTGGCCCTGTTGCCCCTCCTCCTGACGGTCTCCCTCCTGGCCTGGGCAGCCAACCTGGTGCACCGCTACGTCGGTCCCGGCAGCCTGATCGGCCGCCTGATCGCCCTCCTTGGGCAGCCTTTCCTGGATCAGCCGGTTCTGGATTACCTCTTCGGTGCCCTGGTGGTGATACTCCTGATCTTCCCACTGGGGGGCCTGGTTCGCTCCACTCTGACCCAACCTCTCGTCGAAATGGTCGGGAAACTGATCGCCCGCATCCCACTGGTTGGCTCCCTGTACAGCTTGGCGGAACGCTTCACTGGGCTCCTGGAGCAGAAGAAGGATGCTGATATCGGAGCGATGAGTCCCGTATGGTGCATCTTCGGAGGGGACGGCGTTGCCGTTCTGGCCCTTAGACCCATCCCCGATTCCATCCTGATCGAGGGGCGGGAATACGCCGCTGTGCTTGTGCCCACCGCACCGGTGCCAATCGGCGGAGGACTGCTCTACGTTCCCGTTGAGTGGGTTCGACCCGCGAATATCGGGGTGGACAAGCTCAGCAGCATTTACTTTTCCATGGGCATCGTACCGCCCCCAGGAACCTTGAAGGCAAGCCAATCGGGTCCCCTCGAGATCCGTCCCGAAGTCATCATTCCTGGCCCTTGAGCCGAACGGCTTGAAGGGCTGACGAACGAGACTGAATAGGAACCCGGTCAGCCCCCAAAGTCCACGTGGTCCGGCAGTTCGTTCCGATCGGCCACGCCTGCATGGGGGAAGTGATCGGCAAGCCGTTCTCCGATCAGGGAAATACCATTCTCCAGCCCCTCGGTGAAGGCGCCCCGCCTGAAGGAGACCTGGAGGCAGGTCGCCACATCATTCCAGAATTCCTGACCGACCTTCGCATGGATCCCCTCGTCGCCCAGGACCATGAAGCGGCGTCGGCTGGGCACCAGGAAGATCATGATGCCATTCCGCTCAGCAGCCTGATCCATGCCAAGCCGATGGAAGGCCTTCCAGGCAACTCGGTCCACCCGCCCCCAGAAGAAAGGAGCCACCGAGACGCGGATCTCCCCCGATGTCGCGCGCTCGGCGGATTCGATGGCCGCGACAATGCGGGCCTGGTCCAGGCACTTCACCAGGCTTCTCCGCGTCATCCAGAACATGGGCCCCTCCCCTCGATTACCATGAACCCGAAGCCCCACCAC
>JAFNAB010000098.1 GCA_017859955.1 Holophagaceae bacterium | reverse complement strand
GCGGAGGGACCTCACGGTGAAAATGCACTTTTCTGCACTTCGGCGACGGGACTGCGCTGGGGCGGTTTTCGTTGGGCCCTGGGTCGGCCAGGATTGGGAAAACACCGACTCCCCTCCTTCTCGTCGACCGGGGCCTGTTCCGTGGATGACCCTGGCCGCCAATGCCTGGCGCACCTGGGGCGGTATTAATAAATTTCAATTTTTGGCGCGTTGAAAACATCAAGACCCAGGAGTGGCATCTTGAAGATACTTTCGATCCAAATCGTGGCGGATACCCTGGGCAGGCTCCTGGGGAAAGTGATCGTTCCCCGTCCGGGACCCGAACTGTCTTTCCTGGAAATTCCCGGGCGCAAGGTGCCGTTGACCATTCCCACGAGGCATGGCCCCCTCGCCTGTCAGGCCTATCTGCCGCCGGAGTCCTCTGAAGGCAGACCGGGGGTCTATCTGAATCTTCACGGGGGAGGTTTTGTCGCAGCGGGGCCGGAGCAGGATGACCCCTGGTGCCGTGTTCAACGCCTGCTATATCCCGGATCCGGCAAAACGCACGACACGACTGGTTTCTCCTGCGTGGGGGACCAACGACCAGGGCCTTGAGGGCATCGCCCCCGCCGTGGTCCTAACCTGCGAGTACGACCGGCTCCATGATGAAGGCGCGCGGTACGCAAAAGCGCTCGAAAAAGCCGGGGCGCTTGTGGACCACTACGATATCCCTGGGGTGGACCACTGCTTCAACCTCATCAGCGGTACCCGTGAAATCACAGAAAAAGCCTATAAGCGAATGGCCGACCATGTGAAGAACGCAGTGGCCAAGTCGTCCCCCCTATCCTGAGCTCTAACTGCGTCGCAGAGCTAACCTCAGGGTTTCGGAAGGCAGTTCCTGGAATCGTTCCTGGTAAGCACGGGCGAAGTCGCCCTGATTCAAAAAGCCATGGGCCATGGCCACTCCACAGACGGTGGTCCGATGCGAGGTTGGGGTTGAAAGGGCCATCCGGGCCGCCTCTAATCGCTGTTCCTTCAGCCAGTGCATCGGCCCCATGCTGTGATGCTCCCTGAAGGCGGCGAACAAGGTCCGTTTGGAAACGCCGCAATGGCGTGAAACATCCTCAATTCCGAGGGGCTCCTGTAGGTGCGCCTTCATGAAAGTCTCAGCCCGATGCAGGTAGCCCGGGGCCCATCTTGGGTCGGCTTTGACGAGGCTGGAGGCCAGGCTATGGGGTTGCAGGGTGAGCAGGGCCGTGGCCATTCCCTGGGCCATGCATTGCTCACTGAAGGTCCGGGCTTGGCTTCCGGGAGGCAGCTGGGCAGCCCTGACGCCCTGCTGCAGAAGGCCCAGGCAGCTCCACCAGGCCGGACTGCCACTAAGAATGGAGCCCTCGAAGACAATGGGCTCCTTTGGTGCTCGGCCTGTCATCGCAGTCCAGGCGCGCTCAATGCAGGTGCGGGAAACGGTAATCAGCAGCTGATCAAAGTCCTTGTGGGCCTCCAGGAAGAAGGATTGCGAGGGATTGGCAACGCCTGTGTTGCCCGGCGAGGAATAGTTCTCCACGCCATCCTGGCAGACCCGCGCTTTGCCTCCCGTGGGGAGGCTTATCAGGTAGTAGCCCGGCAATCGGCCCGGGTCCAGGGTGACATGGGCTTGCCAGCGAAGGCGATTGAAGGAGATTTCCCCCAGAGAAATGCGATCCAGCGTCACGTGCAGGGAGTTGGCCCGACCTATGGTGCGGAGATGATGAGGGCCCAGCACTGAGCCCGTGAGCGCCTGAGCCTCTTCGACATCCCGGGTGTCCACAATGCGGTGTTCAGACCCGAATACCCCACCCAGATGAGCCTGGTCGAACCGGGGCATGGCTGGGAGGGAAGAGGGTGACATGGGATGATCCTGCGTCTTCTTCCCATTCTACTTTCTGTTTGCGCTGCGCCAGCTGGAGCATTTCCGGTCGATTGCGCTTGCTTGACGGATGCCCTGCCGGCTTTCGTTTACAATGGTGTTCCGAAGGGAAATACATGCTCCGTCCTGAACAACTTGAAGACCAAGTCCTTTTCATCCTCTCCACCCTTGTCCTGAGGGATCTCCGGGATCCTGATCTCGGCTTCCTGACCCTCACGGCGGTCCGCCTCACGGGGGACCGGGGTGTGGCGAAGGTCTACTACACCGTCCTGGGCGATGAGGACCAGGTCAAGCGCACGGCCAAGGCCCTGGGCCGGGCCAATGGCTTCCTCCGCACCCAGTTGGCCCAGCGCCTGCGCCTCAAGAAGGCCCCGGAACTCCGTTTCTTCCTGGACACCACCATTGAGGAAGGCAATAAGATGGAGGCCATCTTCGCCAAGATCAAGGAAGAGGAGGCCCAGCGGCCCGTGGATGACACGGTGGAGCCCGAGTCTTGAAACCCGGCGTCTACCTCGTCCACAAGGAAGTGGGAGGCTCCAGCTTCGATGTGGTGCGGACCTTCAAACACGAGGCCTACGAGGCCGGACTGAAGAAGTATCCCCTGGGCCACGGTGGCACCCTGGATCCCTTTGCGGACGGTCTCCTGCTGGTAATGGCGGGGCAGGCCACGCGGCTGATGGAATTGATGCATCCCCTGCCCAAGACCTATGTGGCCGATGTGGTGTGGGGCGAAGAGACGGACACCTGCGACCACCTGGGACTACCTGTGTCCCAGGGAGACGCCGGTTACCTTGATCCCGGTAAGCTGGAAGCGGCCCTCGGCGGCTTCCTGGGCTGGCAGGACCAGGTGCCGCCGGCCACCTGCGCCAAGAAGATCGACGGCGAATCCGCCTACAAGAAGGCCCACCGGGGCGAAGAAGTTGTGCTGCCCCCCAGTCGGGTCTTCCTCCACAGCGCCCAGTGGCTTTCCCATGACCTTCCCCGGAGTTCGCGGCTGCGCCTCACCTGCCGGGGGGGCTTCTATGTCCGGAGTCTGGCCAGGGACCTGGGGCGTCTCCTGGGCTGCGGGGCCCATCTCCGCGGCCTTCAGCGCACCGCCATCGGCCCATGGGAAGACCCCGGCCTGGGCCAACGCATCCACATTCAGGGTGAGGCCCTGATTCCCTGGTGCGCCACCCGGCGCCTTGACGATGCTGAACTCGACCACCTTCTGCACGGCCGCCCCATTCCTATGGGTGAGTGTGAAGAACCCAGCTGGACTCTTCCGGAAGGCTTCCCTGATCCGGGTGCCCCCATCCGGGCCCTCCACGGCGATCATCTCGTGGCCCTGCTGCAGGAACGGGACGGCAAGCTCTGGACCAAGGCCAATCTCAGGGGCGGGATTTAGGGCTTTGGCATCTCGAATCGGGCGGGATCGATCTCGGGGTTGAACTCGACGGATTCCACGAGGGTGGTATAGGTCAGATTGGCTAGGGTCTTCGTCCTCGTCGTGTGGGGCAGCTTGATGCCATCGATCTCCCGGTAGTCCTCCAGCCAGGAGTCGTATTCGTCGACCTGCTTGCTCTTCACGTAGACGCGGTTGAGGAGCCTCCTGACCAGGTAGCTCTCCGTGTCGACCCAGACGAGGATGTCCTGGACGGGGTCTGAACCGGCGCGCCTCATCCTCAGCTTGAGCATGTCGCGGCCTTCCAGGGAGTCCCTGCCTAGGAGCGTGAGGGTGTCCCCCCGTTCCCGGTATCGGGCCATGGGGCCCTCCCACTCCTGGCTGCGGACCACCAGCACGTCCTTCTTCGGTCCGTCGGCCTGTGGGGGATTCTTTCCAGACTGGAACCAGCTCCTGTCCGCGGTGTACACCGATACTGAGGACAGCAGGCCGGTGTTTTCCGCCCGGTAGGAACCATCTCCACCGATCTCATGCAGGATCCGGAGGGGCTGAGAGCCTCCGCCTTCCGTGCGGGTCACGCTGCGGAAGGAATTTACGGCGTTGAGGGCGTTCGCGCCGCCCAGGGCCTGAATGTTGCGGGCCACGATCCGGTCCACCTCCGGGAGGGCATCCAGGCTTGACGGTTCCGCCAGGGGGGGCCGCCAGGCTGCGGCGGGTTTCGCCGGGAGGACTGGGCTTTTGGGTCGGCTGAGGCTTTCGGCCAGGGGAGTGGTCGATTCCGGTTGGGCATTCCCGGGCAGGAAATAGAAGTCGCCGGTCAGGCTGGAGCTGTCCCAGGGGACCTGCTGATCTCTCGAGTCCTGCTTGACGCCCACCCGGACCTTCTTGAAGACCTGTTCCACGCTTAGGCCGGGTTGGTGCATGGCCCTGAGCAGATGCTGGGTGTAGAGCCCGTTCTCGCCGCTGCCGTCCGCCGCCGTACTCCCGGGGGCTGTGGCGTAGGCGATGAAGCTGCCCGCGGGTGCGTCCATCTGGGTTAGGCCCCGGGTGCCGCTTCGGAAGCTGCGAGCGAAGGGGTTGTTGCGGCAGGCGTCCAGTACCAGGAGGTTGAGGCGGTTCCGGGCGGACTCCATCTTGTTGAGAACGGTCTGGACGCTCAGAGCCTGTATCTCCACCTCGTCCTCAGCCGCGATGTCCGTGCCCACCGGAATGAGGTAGTTGGCGCCTTTCACGGCCATGCCGTGGCCCGCATAGTAGAAGAGTCCTACACCCCCGCCCTGAATCCTGGTTCCGAAGTCCCGCACCGCCTGGAACATGTGTTTGCGATCGGCGTTGAGCACCAAGTCCACCTGGAAGCCGCAGGCCTGAAGAGCCCGTGCCATGGCCCTGGCATCGTTGACAGGGTTCCGGAGGGGGGCATCCTGGTAGGCCCCGTTGCCGATTACGAGAGCGATGCGCTTCTCGTGCGCGGGGAGGGCGGCCTCCAGGGCGATTCCTCGGCCCTTCGTTGGAGGTTGGGCGGCGGGGGCCGGGGTCAGTAGCAAGATGGCAAGGCAGGCGGAGGGCTTGAGCATGGACTGATCACCGCCGGTTCCAGTGCAGCTTCTGCTGCAGCAGCTTGAAGAAGGGCAGGTCCGGGTTCTGGAGCAGGGTGACGGAGCGGGGAGCCTTGCGGAGGATCACCCGGTCGCCGGGCAGCATGGGATGCTCCAGCTGGCCGTCGAGGGTCAGATGGGCCTCATCGGTCTGTTCCAGGGTGATGCAGATGGACACGCTGCCTGGCACCACCGTCGGGCGCAGGGTCAGGCTGTGGGGGCAGATGGGGGAGATGACCCAAGCATCCAGGGTCGGGTGCAGGATCGGGCCTCCGGCTGAAAGGGAGTAGCCCGTGGACCCCGTTGGCGAGGATACGATCAGGCCATCGGCCTTGATGATGGCGGCGGGGAATCCGTCGATATGCAGGCCGAATTCCAGGATCCGGGCCAGGGTGCCTTTGCTCAGCACCGCGTCGTTCAGGACGGCCTGCTGGACAAGGACCTCATCGCCCCGCCGAAGTTCGGCATGGAGCATGGAACGCTCTTCCGGGATCAGCTCTCCCGCGAAGTAGGCCTGGACGATCTGGCGGGCGTCGGAGGCGGGGTGGGCCGTGAGGAAGCCCAGTGAACCCAGGTTGATGCCCAGAAGGGGGGTGCCATTGTGCCCCATGGACCGGGCCGCGGAGAGCAGGGTGCCGTCCCCGCCCAGCACCAGGCAGAGATCCGCTGAAGGCAGAGCCTCCGAAAGGATTTCCTCCCCGTGGAATTCATCCAGGGGAAGCCCCGCGCTCTCCCAGGCCGGGAGCAGCGAGGGCTGGGCCCGGATGCTCCATCCCTTCTCCAGGAAGAGGGGGATCACTTCCCTGAGGGTTCCCGGAAGCCATTCGGATTTCAATTTGGCCACGATGGCCAGGATGGGTGCGCGCATAAGCTTCTGAGCCTGTCTCGATAGTCTCCTAGGTTAACCTGGGAGGATGACGAAGCGATCCCCCATTCGCCCCAAGACCACTTCGCGCTTCAGCCCTTTCTGGCGTCGCGTCCTATGGGGCGTGCTGGGCCTCGGGTGTGTCGGGCTTCTGTTCCTGGCTGTGGCCTGGTCCTGGATGAGTCGCGACGCCGATGCCTACCTGGAGCACTTCGCCCTGCGGGTGCCCAAGACCATCACCAAGGTCCTGGACCGCAACGGCGATACCATCGGGATCTTCGCCGAAGAGAATCGGGTGGTGATCCCCTTCGGAGACATCCCCAAGGCCTTCGTGGGGGCGGTGATCGCCACGGAGGACGCGGACTTCCTGACCCACAACGGGGTGTCAGCAAAGGGCTTCGTCCGGGCCCTTTTCAACTTCGCCACCAGCTTCGGCCGTCGGCAGGAGGGAGCCTCCACCCTTACGATGCAGCTGGTCCGCACCGTTACCGCCAAGCGGGAGAAGCGGCTGGATCGAAAGCTCAAGGAAGTCATCCTGGCCCTGAAGCTCGAAAAGGCCTACACGAAAAAGCAGATTTTCGAGCAGTATGCCAACGAGGTCTACTTCGGGGGGGGGCGTTACGGTATCGAGGCCGCCGCCGAGTTCTACTTCGGCAAGAGTGCCCCCCAGCTCAGCGTTGAGGAATGCGCGCTCCTCGCCGGGCTGGTGCAGAGCCCCAACTACTACAACCCCTACAACCCGGATCCCAGAGCCCGGGTCGCCGCCAAGGCCCGTCGGGACCATGTGCTCCGGCGCATGGCGGATGAAGGCTATCTGAAGCAGGCCGATGCCAAGATCCTGGTGGAACACCCCATCCGCCTGGCCCGGGAGCGGGCCACGGAAGAGGCGGTCGCTCCCTATGCGGTGGAGGAAGTCCGGAAATACCTCTACGAGAAATACGGCAAGGACAAGGTCCTGGGTGGCGGCCTGGAGGTTCACACCACCATTGATTCGGTGTGGCAGACGGCGGCCAACGAGGCGGTGCGCAACGGACTCAAGGCGGTGGATCGGCGCCGGGGCTTCCGCAAGGAAAGTATTGAGTTCGTCACCAGCCCCGAGAGTGCCCAGCTTCCTGGGTGGAACCGCTTCTTGCAGGTGGGGGATTCGGTCCGGGGGGTGATTCTGGGCTGGCGGGGAGGATCCGCCCAGGTGCGTATCGGCAAAAAGACCATGGAAGTACCCGCTTCCGCCTTTAACTGGGCTGGACCTGGAATTGCCGGAAGCCTGGTCCGCGGGGCCGCTCCCCTCTTCCTGGTGAAGGCCAGTGCCGATGGCGTACCCACACAGTTGGAACTGGATCAGGAATCCTCGGTGGAGGGGGCGCTGCTAGCAGTGGATCACCAGACCGGAGAGATCCGCGCCATGGTGGGCGGCTATGACTTCAATCGCAGCAAGTTCAATCGCAGCTGGCAGGCGGAGCGGCAGGTGGGTTCCACCATGAAGGCCTTTGTGTATGGCACTGCCTTCAGTCGGGGCTTGACCCCTGCCAGCATGGTCGACGATGTGCCGACCCGCTTCACCTTCGGCCGGGATCTCTACCAGCCCAAGAACTATGAGCACAACTACTGGGGCCCCATCCCCGTATGGGAGGCCCTTCGGGACTCCCGGAACATCCCGGCGGTTCGAACCCTGGAGGCGGCAGGGATCTCCAATGTCATTGATTTCGCCCGCAAGGCCGGGATCCAGGGGCGCATCCCCCCGGTGCCGAGCATGGCTTTGGGCAGCGCGGATCTGACTCTCAAGGACATGGTCCGGGGCTACGCTACCATCGCCAACGGAGGCATCCAGTCCCCCTCGCCCTTCCTCATCAAGAAGGTGGTGGACCGGAACGGCAAGGTTCTGGAGGAGCACCAGGGGACTCCCGGCGAAATGGCCCTGGATCCCATGAGCGACTTCCAGCTCATCCAGTGTCTCCAGGGGGTGGCCCAGTCCGGCACCGGGGCCCGTTCCAACGAGCTTGGCTGGCCCGTGGCGGGCAAGACCGGTACCACGGATGACCACACAGACGGCTGGTTCCTTGGCTTCTCCACCCGCGTCACCTGCGGGGTCTGGGTGGGCCTGGACGCCAAGAAGACCATCTTCCGGGGCGCCGATGGCGCGAAGGTTGCCTTGCCCATCTGGGTGGACTTCATGAGGACGGCTCTCCAGACCACACCCCGGGAGGAGTTCAAGGCTCCTGAGGGAATGGAGTGGGTCAAGATCGACCGTCTGACTGGCCTGAGGGCCGGAGGGGGCTCGGATCGTGTGCTGAATCTGGCCTTCAAGCCTGGCACCGCCCCAAGTGGGGAATCCGATGCGGCGGCGGTCCAGCAGGTCCAGGATGCCCGAGCCCAGGCCAACGCTCAGGGCCCCGAGGATCGCCCTTGGGGTAGCAACCAGCTCCCCGATCCGCCCCCTCCGCCGACCCCAGGGGTGAGCTGGACCAACGTCGAAGATCCGAACAAGTAGGTGGACTCACGCGGAGACGCGGAGAGCGCGGAGGGAAAGCCTTTCTCCGCGCTCTCCGCGTCTCCGCGTGAGACCCTTCAGTTATAGCGCCCGTACTTGTCCACGGCCTGGAACATGGCCTTCACGTTCTCGTGCTTGGCGTTCATGGGCATGGTGCAGGCGGGTCGGAGGATGAAGCCGGTGCCGCTCTTGCCCAGGGTGGTGATGAGCTTCTTGCAGTAGTCGTCCACCTCCGTGGGGCTCCCCAAGGCCAGCATGGAGGAGGGGATATCACCGGAAATGGTGGCGTGGCCCTTCAGGATCTCGTAGGCCTTGAAAATATCCGTTTCGCCATCCAGTTCCACGGCGAACTTTCCCTTGGGGAGTTGGAGGAAGTTCTCAAGGTTGGGACCCCAGTCCGTGTCCATGTGGAAGATGGGAACAACCCCCTGGGCGATGAGCTTTTCGGCCATGTCCTTGATGAATGGCCAGGAGAACTTCTCGAAGTTCTTTGGACTCAGGAAGGTGGAGCTGGTGCGGGTGCAGGGAACGAACGCACGGCGGATGCCATTGCCCTTGACGGATTTCATGGCCAGCTTGAAGAAATCCTCGTTGAAGCGCCAGAGGATTTCCACCAGCTCGTCCTTCATCTGGAACATGTCCTTGACGTAGTTCCCCATGCCCCGGGTGAGGGAGAAGAGCTCGTTGCCCGTCGGGGCGCCCGCGCCGTAGAGGAAGCTCTGGCCGCGCTTGAGCGTCGATTTGATCTCCTTCTTCTGATAGATGTCGGACTTGATGAAGCCCCAGATGAGCCAGGGCGTGCTGGTCTTGTGGATGTTCTTGAGGAGCTTCAGGTAGAAGGGCTGGAGGCCCTTGGCCTTTACAATCCGCAGTTCCTCCCGGGAGACGACCTCCACCTCCAGGGTCTGGTACATGTCGTTGTCCGGCAGTTCCGTTCCAGGGAACTTGTAGTGGTTGAAGCCGACGTGGCGCATCAGGTTGGCGTCGCCGTACATGTAGTGCATGGCGGCGTTGCAGTCCCACTGGGGATAGGCCACGGCCAGCTTGTCATAGGCGGCCATGGCGGATTTCCAGTTCCACATGAACTCCTTGTTCGTGATACCAGCGAACTGGGCCGCGTACGAGGTGACCCAGGGAGCGCAGACGATGCGGTCTACGGGTTGGAGAGCCAAAGTGGCCTGAATCCGCTGTTCGGGAGTCATGGAGTCGTACGGCATGTACACCTCTAATAGGGTTTGTTGTGGGATGTCTGTTTGAATTTTTTGGTGGTTATGATTCGAGCCAAAGATTATCAGATGTCTTTTAATGGTGATTAAATTAATTGATGAATAGGGTGATCGAACAAGTCGATCAGTGATCGGCCATGCACATTGAGGCGTCATTGAGTTAGGAAAATACAGGTAAGTGATGGTCCTAAAAAGGGCAGGACCGAGCAGGTGGGTCTGCCCGGGAGATTCATCTGCCATGCACCGGAGGCCCCTTCCTGGGGCCTTGTAATAGGTCGAGCCGCGGACCCTCGCGAGGGCCGCGTGAAGACCTACAGCCCCCTGACGCCGAATTCCCTCAGGAACAGGGGCAGGCATGGGTTGGTGCTGTGCTTGCTCCAGGCCAGCATCACTTCGACGGCGAGATCCTCATCCTCCAGTTTCCGGGCCAGGAGCTTCAGGTTGGAGTAGTACTCCACGGTCTGCCTGGTGAGTACCGCCACCCCCAACCCCGATTCCACCATGAAGAGCAGGGTCCCCAGATCCGAAGTGCGTCGCACGATGTTGGGGATGAAACCACGCTTCGCAAATCGCTCCATGGCCCAATCTGAGGCCGCAAAGCCTGACTCCCGGGTCATGGCTACGATGGGCACACCCTTGAGGTCGGCGAGGCAGAGATGCTCCCGGGTGGCCAGGGGGTGGTCCAGGGGCATGATGACGGCCGTGTCCTCACAGGAGAGCCTTTGGTAGTTGAGGGGATCTCCCGGTTCGATGCCGATGGAGAAGGTGACGCCGGCATCCACGGAACCGTCCTTCAATCCGTCGTGCAGCGCCTGCATTGAGGGGTGGTTGAGGGCCAGATTGATGTTCGGATGGGTTACGGCGAAACGCTTGACCACATCCCCCAGCACCCGCTCCATGGAGCTGAGGAAGGCGATCTGGAGGTTTCCCGCAGCCCCGGATTTGGCCATCCATGCCTTGTTGACCGCTTCGTTGAGATCCGCCAGGATCCGCGTGACCTCCTGGGCGAAGATGGTGCCAGAGGTCGTGAGCTTCACCGAGTGCTTGTCCCGCACGAAGAGCTTCATGTCCAGTTGCCGCTCCAGTTCGGCGATCTGGTAGCTCACGGTGGATTGGGTTATCGCCAGGTGCTTGGCGGCTTCCGAGAAATTCAGGTGCTTGGCCACCGTGGTGAAACAATGCAGCTGCTTGATATCCACGGGCCTACTCCACGAAGTCCAGGTCCCGTCCGTGGGTCTCTTCCAGACCCCAAAGAGAGATGCCCGCCAGGGCGAAACAGGCCAGGCCTACGATCCAGGCTGCCCCGACATAGCCGAGACGCTCCTTGAGGGCCAGGAAACTCAGGGTGATGAGGGGCACGGCTCCCCGGACGAAGTTGGGCACGGTGGTGGCCACGGTGGAGCGGAGGTTGGTACCGAACTGCTCGGCGGCGATGGTGACGAAGACAGCCCAGTAGCCGCAGGCCAGGCCGAGATAGAGGGCCAGGATGTAGAAGAGGAAGGGGGTGAGGCCCCTCGTGAGCAGGTAGACCGCAACGCCCAGGATGGTCCCGGCGATGAAAAGGCCCACTACCTTCTTGCGGGTGCCCCACAGCTGGCTGAGCACCCCACTGAAGACACTGCCCAGGGTGATGCCGGTATAGCAGCAGGCGACCGCCGTCCCCGCCACGATGGGGCCCGTGACCCCCAGCTTGGGGGCGAACTCCGGCCCCAGGGTGATGAGGATGGCCACCACGAACCAGGTGGGCAGTCCGATGAGGATGCAGCGCACATAGCGTCCCAGGCGGTCCATCTTGGTGAAGAGGGCCAGGAAATTGCCCCTGGAGACGCCCTCATGGCCCAGGTTCTTGAAGATGGCGCTCTCCCGGATGCTCACCCGCATGCAGAGCAGGACCAGGCCGAGGAGGCCCCCCACCAGGTAGCCTATGCGCCAGGGCAGATACTTCCCCACCAGGCTGGCGGCCACGGTGCCGAAGATCCCCACCGCCGCCACGATGGTGGTGCCATAGCCCCGGAGATCCTTGGGCAGGATCTCGCTCACCAGGGTCACCGCCGCCCCCAGTTCTCCCGCCAGCCCGAAGCCTGCCAGGAAGCGCCACAGGGTGTAGGTGCCCATGCCGTGGACGAAGGCATTGGCGATATTGGCGATGGAGTAGAGGGCGATGCTCCCGAACAGGGTTGACAGGCGGCCTTTCCGGTCTCCCAGCACCCCCCAGAAGATGCCCCCCAGAAGCATGCCGATCATCTGGGCGTTGAGCAGGTGGGCGTAGGGCGCGATCTGGGCGCTCCCGGTGAAGCCCATGTCTCTCAGGCTGGGTTGGCGGAGGATGGGGAAGAGCAGCAGGTCGAACATGTCCACGAAGTAGCCCAGGGCGGCCACCAGGACGGTGAGGTTGAAGATGGCTTTCATGCGGGATTCGGTCATGAATCCATGGTACGCGTTCAGGCCCCCGTTGTGGGGGCCCGAACACCTCGATTCCGGGTGATTTCAGGGGTAGAAGCGCACTAGGCCCAGGGCGGTGGTGACGCCGTTGTAGAAGGACCCCGCGGCGACGATCCTGCTGTCGCTCTGCTGGGCCAGGGCATAGAGGTCACTGGTGCCCGCACCGAAGTTGCTGGTGATTGCGCCCAGACTGCCGAAGTCCGTATCCAGCGCACCGCTGGTGCCGTACCGGGTGAGGGCGAAGTTGTTTCCGCTGGCTCCAGCCGCCAGGAGTTTGCCATCGCTCTGGAGGAGCAGGGAATTGATGCCATCAGTGGCGCCGGAGAAATCCGTTGTCACCAGGCCCGAGGTCCCGAAGCTTGAATCCAGGGACCCCGATGATGTGTAGCGGGTCAGGGCGAAATCGTACCCGGTGCCAGCCGTGGAGGCGCCACCTGCGGCCACGATCTTGCCGTCACTCTGGATGATTAGGCTGGTGGCCTGGCTTTCGAGGCTGGTGACCGCAGTGGTGGTCAGGCCGTCGCCGCTGAAGCTCGTGTCCAGGCTGCCATCGGTGTTGTAGCGGGCCAGCGCGAAGCGGAGGTGGGTGCCGTCGCTGCTGTAGCCCGCCGCCACGATCTTCCCGTTGGATTGGAGGGCAAGGGCATTGATTCCGTCATCGGTTCCGCCGATGTCCGTAGTGACAATTCCATCACTGCCGAAGCTGGTGTCCAGGGCGCCTGTGCTGGTGAAGCGGGCGAGGGCGAAGACCCAGGTGCCACTGGCGCTGATGGGCATGGCGTAGCCACCCACCAGGATGTTGCCGCTGGAGTCGAGGACGACGGAGCGTCCGATGGAGGCGTTCTCGATCTGCTGCGTGACGATGCCTGAGCCATTGAAGGTTGTGTCCAGGGCACCCGCGCTGGTGAGGCGAACCAAGGCAAAGCGCTGGTGGCCGGCGTTATAGTCGTTCCCGACCACCACGATCTTGCCGTCGCTCTGGATTGCCACAGCGTAAGCGAAGTCATTCCCGGTTCCCAGGGAGAGGGTGTAGACCCCGGGCTTGCTGCCGGAGGCATTGAAGGTCGTATCCAGGCTTCCCGAGGTCGTGTAGCGCGCCACCATCAGGTCGTTGTTGCTGCCGTTGTAGTGGTAGCCGGCCACGACGATCTTGCTGTCGCTCTGGATGGCCACAGCCTTGGCCACATCGATCGAGCCTACGGTTGTGGTCACATAGCCGCTGCTGCCGAATGTCGTATCGAGGTCGCCATTGGCGGGTTCATCGGAGACCAGTGTGCCGGTGCCACCCCCCCCGCAGCCCAGGGCTACGGACAGGAGTAGTGAAGCCACGATATCCCCCTCCCAGGTAACCAGGAGGGTCTGGACATGGGGCTGGATACGGGTAAGGGCCTCTTCCACATCGGCCATGGAGAGGTCGCGATGGGTGATGAAGCGCAGGGCGCTGCCCACGGTGAGCACGCGGACTCCGGCACTTTCCAGGGCGTTCATGGCCAGGGGGGCATCGGTGACGGGCACCAGGACGATATTGGTCTCGGGTTCCTGGGGGCGGAGGCCCATGGCCCGCAACCCTTCGGCCAGGCGCCGGGCCTTGGCGTGGTCCTCGGGGATGCGGGGAAGGTAGTCCAGGGCCACCAGGCCTGCGGCTGCGACCACACCCCCCTGGCGCACGCCTCCCCCGAGCATCTTGCGGATCCGTCGCGCCTCTTCGATGAGGTGCTTGTCCGAGCAAAGGATCGAACCCATGGGGGCTCCCAGTCCTTTGCTGAGGCAGAGGGAGACCGTATCCGCACCCTGGGCGAGCTCCTGGAGGCTGGAGCCCAGAAAGGCCGCCGCGTGCCAGAGGCGGGCGCCATCGAGGTGGACCTTCAGATCCTGGTCGTGGGCCATGTCCACCAGGGCTCGGGTCTCCTCGACCTTCAGGCAGGTGCCGCCTGCGAAGTTGTGGGTGTTCTCCAGGCAGAGCAGGGTGGTGCGCATGGCGTAGTACGGGCCGGGCTTGCCGATGGACCGCCAGAGCTGGGCGGGGGCGATCTTGCCGGGGCCGCCCTCCCAGGCCAGGGCCTCGGGCATGCCCTGGGCCAGCCAGGCGGCAGTGCCCAGCTCCGAACCCAGGACGTGGGCCTTCTCCGGTGCCAGGAATCGGTCACCCCGGCGGAGGTGGATCATCAGGGCGATGAGGTTGGCCATGCTACCGGAGGGGGTCCAGAGGGCTGCCTCAAAGCCGGCCATCTCCGCGACCCGCCGCTCCAGGCGGTCCATGGTGGGATCCCGTTCCAGGACATCATCCCCCACTTCGGCACTCGCCATGGCCCTTCGCATCTCTTCAGAAGGGCGGGTGGTCGTGTCCGAGCGAAGGTCGATGGGTCTCATGGGCACTCCATTGAGGTCAAGCCTGTAGGGCAGGGTCCCAACATCTTCCCACCGATCTCACCACCCGCGTGAGGACACGGAAAAACAAAGCTCCAATCCGAACGCGGCCCGGTGGTCCTGGAAAACAGGTGGAGCGAGCA
>JAFNAB010000097.1 GCA_017859955.1 Holophagaceae bacterium | reverse complement strand
CATCCCCCCCTTCGACCTCGAGCGCCAGCACCTCAAGACCTACTTCGACCGCCATTACGGCCAGGGCGAGGCCTACGCCTACATCTACCCCGCCATGGCCAAGGCCATCCAGGCGGCGGGCCGGGTCATCCGGGGACCCGAGGACCGGGGCCTCCTGGCCTTCCTGGACGGACGATTCCTGGAGCCCGCCTACGCCTGTTGCTTTCCCGGGGAATGGTTCCGGGATCCCCGGGAAGCGGTATCCGCCTCGATCCTGGCCGAGGTGCAGGCCTTCTGGAGGGGCGGGACCCAGGCCGAATGACCCCGCGGACCTACTTCTTGTCGATGACCAGCACCCCGGCATTGGCGTAGTTGTCCCGGGACATCTCGCTGAGGATCACCTTCACGGCCTCCGGAGGCGCATCCACACTCTGCACCACGGCCCTGGTGACCTCGGCGACGAGCTTCCGCTTCTGTTCGAGGGTCCTCCCCTCAATCAGGTGGATCTGGACAATCGGCATGGTGCCTCCCGGGCGAATGGGCTTGAATCTACGCCCCGGCGCCAGGCCCGTCAATCATTCCCGGAAAGGGGATCTTCCGGCATGCTGGGAGGCCTATGGATCTCCCTGAGGCCTACTACCTTCTCCACTTCGAAACCCTGGTGGAGGACGCCTGCGGACGCTACGGCGATCTGCTGCGGCCCGAGGAACGGAATCGTGTGGAGGCCTACCGCGGCCTGCCTCGAGGGTCACGATGCCTGCTGGTGAGGATGCTCCTGCGTCGGGGTCCCTGGTTTCCCGAGCAGAGCCTGCGCTATGCCGAGGTGGGCGATCCGGCGCCCTTCCTGGTTCAGCTCGTGACGGCGGGGTTCTGTCTGGGCCCCGATGAGGCCCCCCTGGAAGCCCTGCTACCCTTGCTGACCCGTCAGGACCTGGCCCGCCACCTGGCGGCCCTGGGCATTGCCCATCCCCGCAGCGCCAAGCGGGGAGACCTGGAGGCCCTCCTTCGCACCCAGGAGGGCCTTCTGGAGCGGCTGAGGGGGGAACTCCGCCCCGTATCCCTCGCCCAAGAAGGGCTCTGGACGCTCCTGGCCTTCCTCTTTTTCGGCAACTTCGAGCAGGATCTCTCCAGCTTCGTGGTGGCGGAACTGGGCCATGTCCGGTACGCGGACTATGCGGTGGATCCCGAGGCTCGCCTCTTCCAGAGCCGGGAGGACGTGGACTTCCTGCTCTCGATCCGGGACCTGAAAGAAGAGCTGGGCACCCACCCCGAGGCCCTGCCCCGGATCACGGAAGCCGCCCTGGCCCTGGCGCCCCATCCGGGCATCCGGCAGCAGCGGCGCTACCAGGGCCAGCTGAACGAGTTGGGGCGGGCCTGGGAACGCCTGGGGGACAACACCAGCGCCCTCGCCTGCTATTCGCGAAGCGAGCGCCCCCCTGCCCGGGAGCGGCGGGTTCGGGTGATGGCAGCCCAGGGGCGACTCGAGGAGGCCCTCAGCCTTGCCCTGGAACTCGCGGAGGGCCCTCTGGACCAGGGGGAGGCCCGTTTCGCCCGGATCTTTCTCCATCGCCACCACCGACAGTGCCCCGCAGCCCAGGCCTGGCTCGAGACCCACCGGGCCCCCGATCCGCCCGTGGAACGGAGGATCGTGTTGGAACACCCACCCCTTGGCCGGGTGGAGGAGGCTGCCCTGGAAGCCGCCAGGGCCGAGGGCTGGGAAGGGTTCTTCGCCGAGAACCACCTTTGGCGGGCCCTCTTCGGCCTGGTCTTCTGGGACGAGCTTTTTGCCCCGGTCCCCGGAGCCTTCCAGCATCGCTTCCAGAACGCCCCCCTGGACATCCAGGGCTTCTATGAGCCCCGCCAGAAGGACATCGAGGCTAGGCTGACGGAGCTCACCGGGGGCGGCTCCCCGTTGCGACTCATCCTCGGAAACGCCGATCGTCATTGGGGTACCGCCTGCCGATTCCTTTCCTGGAAACACCTGGATCGGGCCGATCTGTGCGCCGCTGTGACCCGGATTCCCCCGGCCCTCCTGGCCCGGGTGCTCGGCACCATGGCCCGGAACCCCCTGGCCTTCGACAGCGGCTTCCCCGATCTCTTCCTCTATCGCCCCGGGGACGAGGCCTGGAGCCTCTGGGAGATCAAGGGCCCCGGGGATGCCCTGCGCCCCGAACAGGCCTGGTGGCTGGAGCAGTTCAGGGCTGCCGGGGCCTCGGCCTGGGTCGTGAGGGTTGATTGGAAAAAGCCTGTGGCCTCCCGGCCCGCCTTCCTCGATACTTCGTTCGGGTATCCCTGAAGGGAGTTTGAATGGCTGTCTTCCAGTGGGACGAAGGCTTCGTGACCGGCCTCGAGGGTGTGGATGAGCAGCACCACGGGCTGGTGGATACTCTGAACACCCTCATCGAGTTGCTGACCCGTCCAACCACCGTCAACCCCGAAGAGGCCGCTCGCGTTTCCGCCCAGTTGTTCCACTACGCCCTTACCCACTTCGATTACGAAGAATCCCTGATGCGGGAGATAGGCGTCGACCCACGTCATCTGGAATACCAGCAGCAGCAGCACCAGATATTCATCCAGGAAGTCGCCCGGAAAGAGGGCAACCTCACCGAGGATCTTGCCGCAGCAAAAGCCCTGCTGAACTTCCTGGGGCACTGGATCGTCTATCACATTCTGCGCTGCGATCAGAGCATGGCCCGACAGATTGCGGCGATCCGCTCCGGGGTCCCCCCAGCGTTGGCGTACGAGGAGGCGTTTCGAGCCACGGAACACTCCGCCGACCCCCTGCTCCATGCCCTGGATGCCATGTTCGAGCAGGTGATGGAACGGAACCGGCAGCTGCTCCAGGCCAACGAGACCCTGGAAATGCGGGTCGCGGACCGGACCCGGGAACTCCAGGAGGCCAATGACCGCCTGAACCACCTGGCCTTGACGGATGTCCTGACCGGGCTACCCAACCGGCGCCACGCCCTGGACCGCCTGGCCCAGTACTGGTCCGAGGCCCAACGACATGGAACGCCCCTGACCTGCATCCTCGTGGACGCCGATGGCTTCAAGCAGGTCAACGACACCTACGGCCACGATGCCGGCGACACTGTCCTGAAGGAGCTGGCCGGTATTCTCAGGGCCCTGATCCGCCAGGAGGACCTGTTGGCCCGCCTGGGCGGCGACGAATTTCTGATTCTCTGTCCCCAGACCGACCTGGCCGGAGCCAAGGCCCTGGCCGAGCACCTGCGGGCCCAGGTCCACGCCCTCCGGATCCAGGCGGGCCAGGGAGCATGGCAGGGGAGCCTGAGCCTGGGTGTGGCCGAACGAAGCCCTGAGCACCTTATGGCAGACAGCCTGATCGGCGCCGCCGATTCCGGCCTGTATGCTGCCAAGCGGCGAGGACGGAACCAAGTGGGGATTGCCGGAGACTGAAGCCGGGCTCACTTTCTCAGGGCATCCTTCAGCGCCTCGCCGATGATCTGGATGCCGCGCTCCAGCTTGTCTTCGGGAGTGTGGGAGTAGGCCAGGCGGAAGTGGGAGTTGTCGGTGCCCTTGGGGTCAAAGGTCTTGCCGATGACGAAGACGGCGCCCTTCTCGATGCTGGCACGGAGCACGGCCATGAGATCCAGCTCCGGCGGGCAGGTGCACCACATGTAGAAGCCGCCCCGGGGCTCAATCCACTGGATCTCCTCCGGGAAGTAGCGGCGGATGGCCGCCACCATGGTTTCCTTGCGGCGCTTGTAGATCCCCCGCACCTTGGCGATGTAGGGGTGGATCCGGCCACTGCGCACGAACTCGTAGGCCAGGACCTGGGTGAAGGTGGGGGAGCAGGCGTCGTCGGACTGCTTCACCAGCTCGCACTTCTCATAGACTTCCCGGGGGGCCAGCATCCAGCCCAGGCGGAAGCCGGGCCCCATGATCTTGGAGAAGGAGCCGGTGTAGCAGATGGGCAGCTCCCGGTCGTAGACGGCCTTCATGGGCAGGACGGTCCGGCCAGCCTCCTCGTCGAAGTAGAGATCGCCGTAGGCGTCATCTTCGATGAGGGGCAGCTGGTGCTTCTTGAGGATCTCGATCAGTCCCTTCTTCCGGGCTTCGCTGTAGAGGATCCCGGCGGGGTTGTGGAAGTTGGGCGTGGAGTAGAAGAAGCTGGGGGCCTTCTCCCGGAGCTTGTCCAGGAAGGCCTTGAGATCGTCCAGGAGGACACCGTCGGCATCCATGTCGATGCCGTGGAGATGGCCTTGGAAGGACTGGAAGGCCGAGATGGCACCGATGAAGCAGGGGTTCTCGGTGACCACCACATCCCCGGGATCGATGAAGACCTTGGCAAGGATATTGATGGCCTGAAGGGAGCCCGTCGTGATCAGCAGTTCGTTGGTGTCCACCGGCAGCCCCTTGGCCCGGAGGTGGTCCTTGAGCACCCCCAGCAGGGGCGGAAAGCCTGGGGTGGGCCCGTACTGGAAGGCCGTACGCTTCAGGTCCAGGGGCAGGCTGTTGTAGATCTCGTCCACTTCCTCCACCGGAAAGAGTTCGTTCCCAGGCATGCCCCCAGCGAAGGAGATCATGTCGGGGCGCGTGGCCAGGCTCATCAGGTCCCGGATCTCGGAAGTTCGGAGCATCGATGCGTTCTGGGAGAAATGGACCATGGGAGTTTGCCTTTCCGGGAGGCCAAAGCCTCTTCGTTGGTAACGCCATGATGCGGTCCTCGTCAACCAAAGGAGCGCAGTTGCCATTACAATCGAAAAGCGAGTTACACGGATCTGACAACTTTTCTTCAGGATTTCCCATGTTCAATCCCGAATCTGAATCCATGCCCGTCCCCAAGCTGAAGGAGCTTCAGCTGGAGCGCCTCAAGTGGTCCGTGCGCCACGCCTACGAGAACAACGCGGTCTACCAGCGGAAGTTCGACGCTGCGGGCTTCCACCCGGACCAGCTGAAGACCCTGGACGATCTCCGGCGCGTCCCCTTCCTCACCAAGCATGAAATGCGGGAGGCCTCGCCCTTCGGACTCTTCGCCACCCCCATGAAGGACGTGGTGCGGGTCCACTCCTCCTCGGGCACCACGGGCAACGCCACAGTGGTGGGCTACACCCGGAACGACATCGACACCTGGGCCACCCTGATCGCCCGCTGCCTCTCGGCCTGCGGCGCCACCGAAGAGGATCTGGTCCAGGTGGCCTACGGCTATGGCCTCTTCACCGGCGGCCTGGGCCTCCACTACGGCGTCGAGAAGCTCGGCGCCACCGCGGTGCCCATCTCCGGCGGCAACACGGACCGCCAGCTCATGCTGATCCGGGACTACGGCACGACCATGCTGGCCTGCACCCCCTCCTACGCCATCAACATGATCGATTTCGCCGCCAAACAGATGCCGGACTTCGATTTCAGGAAGACCAAGCTGCGCCGGGGCATCTTCGGGGCCGAGCCCTGGACCGAAGCCATGCGCAAGGAAATCGAGACCCGCATGGGCATCGAAGCCTTCGACATCTATGGGCTCTCGGAAGTCATGGGCCCCGGCGTCTCCAACGAATGCTCCGCCAAGCAGGGCCTCCACGTCTTTGAGGACCACTTCCTGGTGGAGATCATCGACCCTGAGACCGGCGAGGTCCTGCCGGAGGGCAGCACAGGCGAGATCGTCTACACCTCCCTCACCAAGGAAGCCTGCCCGGTCATTCGCTACCGCTCCCGGGACATCACCCGCACCTACCGGGACGTCTGCTCCTGCGGGCGCACCCACATCAAGATGGACAAGGTCACGGGCCGCTCCGACGACATGCTCATCATCCGTGGCGTGAACGTCTTCCCCTCCCAGATCGAGACCATCCTCATGGAGATCGAGGGCGTGGAGCCCCACTACCAGATCATCGTGGACCGCAAGGGCACCATGGATGACATCGAGGTCATGGTGGAGGTCGAGGAGGCCATCTTCTCCGACGAACTCAAGGTCATGAACGCCCTGCGGGACCGGATCACCAACCGTTTCCGCAGCGTCCTCGGTATCTCCGCCAAGGTCACCCTGGCGGAACCCTCCAGCATCGCCCGCAGCCAGGGCAAGGCCCAGCGGGTCATCGACAAGCGCAGATAGGAGTCGCCATGAAGATCACCCAGCTTTCCGTATTCCTCGAAAACAAGCCCGGCCGCCTTCAGGAGATCCTCCGCATCCTGGCCGGGGCCTCCATCAACCTCCAGACCCTCACCATCGCCGAGGTCACGGATTTCGGCATCCTGCGGCTCATCGTGGATCGGCCAGACGATGCCTATCAGGCCCTAAAGGCGGAGCATGTCACCTGCTCCCGCACCGAGGTGCTGGCGGTGGCCCTGGATGACAGCCCCGGGGCCCTCTACCGCCTCATGGAAGCCTTCAGCAAGCGGGAACTCAACGTGGAATACATGTACGCCTACGCCAATCCCGCCCAGGCCAGCTCCATCATGATCTTCCGCTTCGACAACCTCGACGCCGCCCAGACTGCGCTGCTGGAGGAGGGCATCCAATTGGTGCCAAGGTCCGAGATTCACGATAAATAATGTATCGAAAAGACCCCGGAAGGCTGGATTCTTCCCGGGGTCCTGGTCATTCAGCGATCCTGAAGCGTCCCAGCCAGCGGAGAGAAAGGCTTTGCCCCCCGTTGACCTGTTCAAACCTCCTCGCAAGTACGGAACAGAACTGGATGTTCTGGATGTTCTGGATGTTATTTAAATCATGAATATCGACAATAAATAAACAATTTTGCAACTCATTCTTCCGCTTTTATCCTGCCCATCCTGCCTATCCTGTTGAAATTCTTTAAACAGGATAGACAGGATGGATAGGATAAAAATTTAAATATTTATATATGCCCAACATAAGGATAGCTGCGGGCACGAAACCTGTTCCCGGCGCGATGGGCCCGAACGCATCCAGGTTGTCCTCAATCAGCGTCTTGATTGGGCAGGTAGCCCACACGTGGCCCCTAGCCCAGCTGCTCGTACCCCCAGCGCAGCATCCGCTCGGTGGTCTCCCAGGAGACGCAGGCATCCGTGACGGATACGCCGTAGCGCAGGTGGGCGAGGTTCTTGGGGATGGACTGGGCCCCCTCCTCCAGGTTGCTTTCGATCATCACACCGATGACGGGACTCGGGGCGGCCAGCCGCTGGCCGATGAGGCTTCCCCAGACATCCTCCTGCTGGGCGAACTGCTTGCGGGAATTGGCATGACTGCAATCCACCAGGAGCCCCGTCGGCAGTCCGGCCTGGGTGAGCTTGGTTTCGGCCTCCCGGATGCTGGCCGGGTCGAAGTTGGTGCGGCTGCGTCCACCCCGGAGCACCACGTGGCCCACGGGATTCCCGGTGGTCCGCACGATGGCGGTGAACCCGTCCTGGTCGATGCCCAGGAAGCTGTGGGGCGCCCGGGCCGAAAGCATGGCATCCACGGCCACCTGGAGGCCGCCATCCGTGGCGTTCTTGAAGCCCACGGGCATGGAGAGGCCGCTGGCCAGTTCCCGATGGGTCTGGGATTCAGTGGTCCGGGCCCCGATGGCGGCCCAGGAGATGAGGTCGTCGATGTACTGGGGAACGTAGGGATCCAGGAACTCCGTGGCGGCGGGCATCCCCATGGAGGTGATATCCAGCAGCACCCGGCGGGCCATCCTCAGGCCGGTCTCGATATCGTGGGTGCCGTCCAGGTGGGGATCGTTGATCAGCCCCTTCCAGCCTACGGTCGTCCGGGGCTTCTCGAAGTAGACCCGCATGACGATCTCCATGCGGTCCGCGAGTTCGAGGCGCAGCACGTTCAGGCGCCGGGCGTATTCCAGGGCCGCCTGGGGGTCATGGATGGAGCAGGGCCCCACCACCACCAGGAGGCGTTTCTCCTGCTGGCGCAGGATCCGGGCGAGGGCGGCCCGGCTGCGGGCCACCATCGCCTCGATCTCCGGCGTGATGGGCAACTCCGCCTTCAGGGCCCGGGGGGCCATGAGGCGCACGAATTCGCGAACATTGAGGTCTTGGATCTGTCCCATACCCCATTCTAACCCGGTCACAACCCTGTGACTCACATCACGACACCCGGATCTGAACCTTGTCCTCCTTCAGATCCAGCTTGGCCTTGCCGCCCTTCTGAAGCTTGCCGAAGAGGATTTCATCGGCCAGGGGGCGCTTGAGCTGCTCTTCCACCAGCCGGGCCATGGGCCTGGCCCCGAAGGCCGGGTCGTAGCCTTTGTCCGCCAACCAGTCCCGAAGCTTGGGGCTCACCTGGAGAGTGACCTTCTTCTCATCCAGGAGGACCTGGAGTTCCTTCAGGTTCTTGTCCACCACCCGCAGGATCTCAGGGCGCCCCAGGGGAGCGAAGGGGATGATGCCATCCAGACGATTTCGGAACTCGGGGGTGAAGGCCCGCTCCACGGCGCCCCGGCTGCTGCCCCCTGCCCCGGCGTCGGCAAAGCCCACCCGCCGCTGGCTCAGGTCCCGGGCCCCCGCGTTGGTGGTCATCACCAGCACCACATGGCGGAAATCCGCCTTGCGGCCGTGGTTGTCCGTAAGGGTGGCGTGATCCATAACCTGCAAGAGGATGGCGAAGAGGTCCGGATGGGCCTTCTCGATCTCGTCCAGCAGCAGTACCGCATGGGGGGACTTGCGCACAGCATCCACCAGGAGCCCCCCGTCCTCGAAGCCCACATACCCGGGAGGGGCCCCGATGAGGCGGCTCACGGCGTGCTTCTCCATGTATTCGCTCATGTCGAAGCGGGTGAAGGGCACCCCCAGGATCTGGGCCAACTGCTTGGCCAGCTCGGTCTTGCCAACCCCCGTGGGGCCGGTGAAGAGGAAGGAGCCCATGGGACGCTCGAAGCCCCGCAGGCCGGAACGGGAGAGCTTGATGGCGGAGACCACGGATTCGACGGCCTTGTCCTGACCGAAGATGACCGACTTGAGGTCCGTCTCCAGCCCCGCCAACTTGCTGCGGTCATCGCTGCTGACGGTCTGCACGGGCACCCGGGCCATGCGGGCCACCACGGCTTCGATCTCAGGCACCCCAATGGTCTTCTTGCGCTTGCGAGTGGGCAGGAGGCGCTGGGTGGCCCCCACTTCATCCAGGACGTCGATGGCCTTGTCCGGAAGCTGGAGATCCCTCAGGTGGCGCACGCTGAGCTGCACTGCGCACTCCAGGGCCTCGTCCGTGTAGCGCACCCCGTGGTGCGCCTCGTAGTGGGCCCGGAGCCCCTTCAGGATGCCGACGCAATCGGCCTCGCTGGGCTCGCCCACCTCCACCTTCTGGAAGCGGCGGGAGAGGGCCCGGTCCCGGTCCAGGCTGTTCTTAACGTCCTGGTAGGTGGTGGCCCCGATGCAGCGCAGTTCACCATTCTGCAAGGCGGGCTTGAGGAGGTTGGAGGCGTCCATGCTGCCTCCACTGACGCTGCCGGCCCCCACCAGGGTGTGGATCTCGTCGATGAAGAGGAGGGCGCCCGGCTTCTGGGCCAGGGCCTCCAGCACCGCCTTGATGCGCTGTTCGAAGTCCCCCCGGTAGCGGGTCCCGGCCAACAGGGCGCCCAGGTCCAGGGCGTAGAAGGGGGCGTCCTTGATGGCTTCCGGCACCTTGCCCTCCGCCAAGCGCAAGGCCAAGCCTTCAGCAATGGCAGTCTTGCCGACCCCGGCCTCCCCGATCAGGAGGGGATTGTTCTTACGGCGGCGGCAGAGCACCCGCACCACCCGCTCCAACTCATCCTCCCGACCGATGAGGGGATCGATCTTGCCCTCCCGGGCCCGGGCCACCAGATCTACGGTGTAGGCCTGCAGGGGGTCCTTCTTCGGCGTCTCTCCGCCCTCCTCATCGCCCTCACGGGTCGGTCCGGGCTCGGGCTCCACAGCCTTGGCGCCGTGGCTGAGGTGCCGAAGCAGCGGCAGGCGGGTCACCCCTTCACGTTTCAGGAGCCATGCGGCCTGGCTCTCCTTTTCCGGCAGCATGGCCACCAGGAGGGCCGCGCCATCCACGAGCATGCTCTCGGAGGAGACGGCATGGTGGATGGCCCGCTCCATGACCCGATTGAAGGCCAGGGTGGGGACGGGCTGGAGAAGCGGGGTGTCCTCGGGAAGGCTTTCCACGCTCTCCCGAAGGAAGGACCCCAGATTGGTCTTCAGGGCTTCGGGGTCGCCACCGCAGGCCGCCACAGCCTCGGCCACCGCCGGATCCTCCTGAAGAGCCAGGAGCATGTGTTCCAGAGTGAGGTACTCGTGGCGGGCGGCCAGGGCCAGATGAAAGGCATGCTGGATGCAGCGCTGCAGGGTCTCAGTGATACGGGGATTCTTGGCCACGCTTACTCCTCGACTTCCAGGGTGCACAGGAGGGGGAACTCATCCCGCTCCGCCAGGGCCTTCACTTGGGCCACCTTGGTTTCGGCGACCTCGAAGGGGTAGATCCCGGCCACACCCTTCCCTTTTTGATGCACGTCCAGCATGATCCGCACCGCCTCGGCCTCAGGCTTGCGGAAGACATTCCGCAGGATGCCCACCACGAAGTCCTGGGTGGTGTAGTCGTCGTTGTGCAGGATCACCTTCCACATCCGCGGGGCCTTGAGGCTCGTGCGGGTTCGGGTCTGGGTGGCGCTGTTGGAACCGGGTCGGGGCATGAAAATCCTCTGCCCGTGAGTTTAGCCTCTCAGGAGGCGCTCGCGCTCCCAGGTCCCACGCTCCTGAACATGAAGTTCCCAGAGGGCCCCGGCCACGGCGTCCGGGCTGAGGGGGGTACCCGGCTGGACAAAACCACAGACGGCCAGGGTAGCCGCGTGGATGCCCTGCTCCCGGAACTCGCCATCCAGCAGCAGGGCGAGATGGCGCTGGAGGGCCTTGCCCAGGGAGGAGGAGGCCAGAGAATGCTTGGGATCCAATCCCAGGCCGCCACCCGTGATGAGGATGCTTCCCCTTGCAGCCGCCCGCATGGAAGGAAGGACCCAGCGAATCGCGTCCAGGGGCGCCAGCAGGTTGGCCTCGAGGTCCCCCAGAAGCGCAGCATCCTCCGCCTGGGTGATACAGCCGGGTTGTCCGTGGGAGGCATTCCAGACCAGGACCTCCGGGAAACCCAATGCAGCCTCGACCTGTGCCAGAGCCTCCCGGAGGGCCCGACGATCTGCCACATCCACCCCCAGGACCAGGGGGAGACTGCCTTCGGCCTGGAGGGCTTCCGTCGTCTCTCCGGGTTTGGCCAACACAGCCACCCGATAACCTTCCCGAGCAAATCGCAGGGCTGCCGCCCGACCGATCCCGGGACCAGCGCCGGCAATGAGAGCAAAAGGAGATTCACCGAACATGCCAACAAGTCTACAAAGTCAAGCACTGATTAGAGTGATGTTATTTAAAAACAATACAAAAAACCAATATAAGCTTGATGAAAAAGCAGGGCTCGGCTATTATCCAATATTGATTCATTAAAAGAAGGACCATCAGTGACCGCCATGCCCCTGAACGACTTCTTCAAGATCCACCCCGGGATGACCCAGGTGGATGCGACCCAGCCCATACCCGCCAGCCTCCTGGAGCGCGCCGCCCTCTGCAACCGCCGACTGGTGCTGACCCTCGAGGGCAAGGCCATGGGGGTGGTGGTAAGCCTGGCGGATCTGGACCTCCTCGAAATCACCTGCCATGGCATCGAACTGGAACCCCAGGCCTGACTTGGGTTACCCTTCCAGCAAGGGTGGCCCATGCCTAAGTCCAAGTCTCTGAATGAAGACCTGAGGAAGTTGCTGGAGGCTCGCCACCACGATCCCTTCCGGGTGCTGGGCCGCCACGGCTCGGGCACGGAAGCGGTGATCCGGGCCTTCCTGCCCCGGGCAGAATCCGTACGCCTGGCGGATTCGGAACAGCCCCTCACCCGGATCGAGGGCACGGACCTCTTCGTATGGAAGGGGCTCGCCGCCGGCCTGAAGCTCCACCACGAATTCTGCTGGATCGAGGATGGGCGTGAGCGAAGAGCCTACGATCCCTATACCTTCGGCCCCCAACTCGCGGATTTCGATCTCCACCTCTTCCGGGAAGGCAAGCACTGGCATGCCTACCGCCTCCTGGGCGCCCGGGAGCACCAGGCCGATGGCATCCCGGGCATCCTTTTCTCCGTCTGGGCCCCCAACGCCGAGCGGGTGAGCGTAGTGGGGGATTTCAATCAATGGGATGGCCGCTGCCACGCCATGCGGGTCCACCCCGGTCACGGCGTCTGGGAGCTTTTCATTCCCGGCCTGGAACCCGGCACCCTCTACAAGTTCGAAATCCGGAACCGGGACACCGGCGCCGTCCTGCTCAAGACAGATCCCTACGGCCGGGCCTACGAATTGCGCCCCAACACGGCCTCCCGGGTCGAAGCCGCCACCCCCTTCCCCTGGCAGGATGGCGAATGGATGAGCCAGCGGGGTAGACGAGACTGGCAGCACGGCCCCATGTCGGTCTACGAAGTCCATCTGGGCTCCTGGCAGCGCACCGATGAAGGCACTTTCCTCAATTACCGTGAACTGGCCCACAGGCTCGCGGACTACGCCGTCTGGATGGGCTTCACCCACCTGGAGCTCCTGCCCATCACCGAATTCCCCTTCGACGGGTCCTGGGGCTACCAGGCCACGGGGTACTACGCCCCCACCAGCCGCCACGGTTCGCCTGAAGACTTCCGATACCTGGTGGACCACTGCCACAGCCGAGGCATCGGCGTGATCGTGGACTGGGTGCCCGCCCACTTCCCCAAGGATCGCCACGCCCTGGCCCAGTTTGATGGCACCGCGCTCTATGAGCACGCGGATCCCCGCCTCGGCGAGCACATGGACTGGTCGACCCTGATCTTCAACTTCGGGCGCAACGAGGTTAAAAACTTCCTTCTGTCCAGCGCCCTCTTCTGGCTTGAGGAGATGCACATCGACGGCCTGCGGGTGGATGCGGTGGCCTCCATGCTCTACCTGGACTACTCCCGGAAGGAGGGCGAATGGCTCCCCAACCGCTATGGGGGCCGGGAGAATCTGGAAGCCATTGATTTCCTG
>JAFNAB010000096.1 GCA_017859955.1 Holophagaceae bacterium | reverse complement strand
TTCCTCCACCGTGACGGTCAAGTCCATGGATCTGGATGGCTCAGGGGGGGTGGATCCCCAGGATCTGCTCAGCCTGTCCGCCCAGTGGGGCCAGGGCGCTTCCGTCCCGGCCAACCTCAAAGGAACTGGTACCGTGGACAATACCGACCTAAATGCCCTCCTGGGCCAGCTCTGAGAAAGGCATATCCATGAAGCTCCTGGCTGCACCCTTCGGACTGATCCTCACCCTTGCCCAGTTCTCCTGTGGCGGGGGATCCTCCAGCCATGCAACCCCCAAGGCCTCGGGTCTGGTCTATACCAATCCTGCATCCGGCACTTACCAATTGGTTCGCAATGCTGACCTTTCAACAACAACCCATCTGGTGCTGGACCTTGTGGGACCCCTTTCCGGGACGGGCTCCGGTGTATCGGTGACCCTGACCGCTGGGACCCCGGTGGCCTGGAGCAATGTGAACGGCAGCGATCCTGCCGGGACTTTCCTGGCCAACGGCACCCAGTTCAGCCTCGGCAGCTCCCCCCAGATCCTTAAAGCCAAGGTCACCGGGCAGAGTCTGGTCGGGACCGTGGCTGAGAAGGGCTTTTCTGCGCCGAAGTCCCTCAACGGAACCCTGTTGCGAGTCGCTCTGGACTTCAGGACCGGGCTGGGCACGCTATCGGGAACGGATGCCACCCTTCAGGTCGGTACCTGCCGCCTGCTGGATGCATCCGGCACGCTTCAGGACATCACCCCGACGGCAGGCACCCTGGTCTGCCAGTAAGGTTCAGGCCGGCTGCTGCTGGGTCATGCAGTGCATGGCCCCGAAGCCCCAGATGAAGTCGCCGCTGTGGATGCCCACGATCTCCCGGTCCGGGAATAGCCCGGCCAGGAGATTGAGGGCCAGGCGGTCCTTGGGGTCATTGAAGGTGGGCACCAGCACCAGGCCGTTGGCGATGTAGAAGTTGCCGTAGCTGGCTGGCAGGCGCCGCCCTTCGAAAAAGACCGGCGAAGGCATGGGCAGTTCCACGATGCGGAAGGGCTGGCCGTCGAGGTTGCGCTCGGCCTTGAGGCGGCGCAGGTTCTCCGCCAGGGGCTCGTGGTTGGGGTCGCTGGGGTCGGGCTCCACCACGGTCAGGATGGTGTCCGGGGCTACGAAGCGGGTGATGTCGTCCACGTGGCCGTGGGTGTCGTCCCCCTCGATGCCACGGTCCAGCCAGATGACCTTGCGGATGCCCAGGTACTCGGCGAATACCCGCTCGTAGTCAGCTTTGCCAAAGCCTGGGTTCCGCTGCTGCACTTCGCTGAGGAGGCATTCCTCGGTGGTCAGGAGGACGCCCTGGCCGTTGACATCGATGGAGCCGCCCTCAAGGACCACGGGCTTTTCCCCATGGAGGGCGGGCAGGGGTTGGAAGGTGTTGATATGATTCATTGATAAATTAACGCGCCGGTCTCGCTGCCAGTTGTCGTACTTGGCCCAGGCGTTGAACTGCCACTGGACGCCCCGGAGCTGATCATCCTCCTGGATGAAGGTGCAGCCGGAATCCCTCATCCAGATGCGATCCGTGGGGACCTGGTGGAAGCGCACGCCTTCGCTGAGGGCGTTGGCCCGCTTCAGGACCTTCCGGGCTTTCGCTTCGGCTTCGGCGTCCTGCACCAGCAGCTCCACCCGCTCCCGCCGGGCAAGGTGGCGGATGATGTCGGCGTAGACCCATTGGATGGGCGCGAACTTGCCGGGCCAGTCCTCGGCATTGTGGGGCCAGGCCAGCCAGGTCGCGGCGTGGGGTTCCCATTCGGCGGGCATGCGGCGCATGGGGGCCTCAGTCCAGGAAACGGCGGGTGATGGCGCCGTAGGAGTCGATGCGACGATCTCGGAAGAAGGGCCAGTTGCGCCGAGTATCCTCCAAAAGCTTGGGGTCCACCTCGCCGATCAGGATCTCCTCCTTGTCGTGGCTGCCTTCGACGATGATCCGGCCGAAGGGGTCTGCCAGGAAGGAGCCGCCCCAGAATTCCAGCCCCTTGCCTTCCTTGGCCTCATTGCCCCGGATGTTGCCGGTCTCGAAGCCCACACGGTTGACCGCCGCCACGAAGATACCGTTGGCCACGGCGTGGCCCCGCTGCACGGTGCGCCAGGCATCGTGCTGGGCGACGCCGAACTCGGCCTTCTCGAGGGGGTGCCAACCGATGGCGGTGGGATAGAAGAGGATGCTGGGGCCCTGGAGGGCGGTCAGGCGGGCCGCCTCCGGGTACCACTGGTCCCAGCACACCAGGGTGCCGATGCGTCCGAAGCAGGTGTCGAAGGTTTTGTAGCCCAGGTCGCCGGGGGTGAAGTAGAACTTCTCGTAGAAAAGGGGGTCGTCCGGGATGTGCATCTTGCGGTAGATGCCCAGCTGCTCGCCATCGGCGTCATGGATGACGGCGGTGTTGTGGTAGAGCCCCGCGGCGCGGCGCTCGAAGAGGGAGCTCACCAGCGCCACGCCGTGGTGCTTCGCTGCCTCCGCGAGGCGATCCGTGGTGGCGCCGGGGATGGCTTCGGCCAGGTCGAAGAGCTCGGCGTCCTCCCGCTGGCAGAAATACTGGGTCTGGAACAACTCCGGCAGGCAGACCACCTTGGCCCCCCGGGCCGCGGCCTCCCCGATGCATTCCAATGCCTTGCGCAGGTTCTCCTCCGGCTCGCTGGAGCAGGACATCTGGATGAGTGCGACGTGAAAGCGGTCTGAAGACACGGCAGGCCCCGAAAAGTAGAGGGAAAAGGATAGCAGTGGGCCCTGGCTTCGCTGGCAACGGATCTGTCAAATCCTTGGGCGGCCAGTCTCTCCCGGTATGCTCTTGGTTTTGCCACTCGGACTTTGGAGTTCGCCCATGTTGCCCATTCGTCGTACCTTGCCTCTGGTTGCGCTGCTCGCCTGCAGTGCCCCTGCATTCTGCCAGGCCACCGAAGCTGCCAAGACCACCCCATCGATCACCCCCGAGGCCTTGCCCCGCTTTTCGGTCCAGGATGGCTATCTGGTGGCCCACCTACCCGAGGAGAACGTTACGGTGATCGCCCAGGCTCCCTCGGGCCCTGCGGGTGAGGACCGGGGATGGGCCTCCTGGACCCAGCGGGGCGAGCTGCTCTGGCGGGGACAGATGGAGGACAGCCAGGGGCGGACCTATAACGTCCGGGTCCTGCCGGGCTATGTGGCCCCTTGGCACTACGGTGGCCAAGGCTGGTCCGACGCCGCCTCGAACCTCGGGGAGTACGGCGAGGCCCGCACCTGGACGCGGCTGGGACGGGAGTCCCGCGATTGCTTCAAGTGGGGCTGGGAGGATTCCCTGTGGGAGTTCGGGATCAAGGGGTCCGGCAAGGCCTGGTCCCAGAACTTCAAGGCCGCAGGGCGTCGGGTCCAACGGAAGACCTTCGGGTGGCCCCTGGCCTATCCCTGGGCCGCCGTGAGCTCTTCCTTTGAGACCCTGCTGAGGGTGCCCCTGGGGGCCGCCGGGGCCCTGGTGGGAACCGCTGGCGGGGCCGTGGTAGTCCCGGCTTTCCGGGTGGCAGCCCCTGGGGTCAAGGCGGTCTACCACGCCGGGGTCGACGGTACCCTCCTGCCGGTGGCAGGCTGGTCCTGGCAGACCTTGGCGGCTCCCCCCGCCGCCCTGCTGGCTTCTGCCCCTACACCCTCCAGGGCCGATGGGACCTGGATGAAGGTGCAGGAACCCAAGGCGGCGCCCCGCCCGACGGAACCTGTGCGCAGTTTGTCCGCTCCGGCGCTGGAGACCCTCGGGCGCTATGCCGCAGAGACTGTGAAGCTGAAGGTCTTGGAGGCCGAGGCCCAGCGCCGGGAGCAGGAGGAGCTTGCGGCCCTCCGCGCCCGTCACCGCGAAGCCCGGAAGGCCCTGCAGGAGGCCAGGAGTCAGCAACTGCTGGCCTGGGCCGCCGAACCCGCCAACCAGGCGGCTCTCGAGGCCCTGCTCCAGGAGGGGGGGGATGCGGCCTCGATCCGGGCCAATCGCGAGGCACTTGAAAAGACTCTCCTGGGCATGGGCTTTTCCTCCCCTGAGGCCCAGGAGGCCGTGTCGTCACTGGGCCGCCACCCGATCCGGCAGAGCGCTCCGGCACCCCGGGCTCTCCCGGATCCGAAGCTCAGTGACAAGACCGATCCGGTCCGGGGAGCCCTGGACACGGTGGACCGGGTGACGGGCACCCGGATCGTCCGGTAGCCGGGGTGCACCGCCGGGGGTCTCGAAAAGCCCTGGCAGGGGGTAGACTCATAGATCATCCTGGGGGCGCACCGTGTTCGGAAAGATTCAGCACATTCACTTCGTGGGCATTGGTGGCATCGGCATGTCCGGTATTGCCGAGGTGCTGGTGAACCTGGGATACCAGGTCACGGGGTCGGATGTGAGGGCGAGTGCTACCACCACTCGGCTGGAGAGCCTGGGGGTGCAGGTGCAGATCGGCCACGAGGCCAGGGCCATCGAAGGGGCCCAGGTGGTGGTGATTTCCAGCGCCGTGAAGGGGGACAATCCCGAAGTGGTGGCGGCCAGGAGCGCCAAGATCCCCGTCATTCCCCGGGGCGAGATGCTGGCGGAGCTGATGCGCATGAAATACGGCATCGCCGTGGCCGGGTCCCATGGCAAGACCACTACCACTAGCATGATCGCCCAGGTCCTGAGCCAGGGTGGCATCGACCCCACCATTGTCATCGGCGGCAAGCTGGGCACCATCGGCAGCAACGCCAAGCTGGGGAAGGGGCCCTTCCTGGTGGCGGAGGCCGACGAGAGCGACGGCAGCTTCCTGCTCCTCAGCCCCACCATCGGCGTCATCACCAACATCGATCGGGAGCACCTGGATCACTACAAGGATCTGGACGAGATTCTGGAGGCCTTTGCCCAGTTCGGCAACAAGGTGCCCTTCTACGGCTCCCTCTTTGTGTGCCTGGACGATCCCAATGTGGCTGGGCTCCGGCCCCGGCTCCGCCGGCAGGTCCGCACCTACGGCACCCATCCCCAGGTGGATATCCAGGCCCGGGAGATCGTCCAGGAGGGCTGGCGCACCCACTTCAAGGTCCGGGCCTTCGGCGAGGAGCTGGGGTCCTTCTCCCTCGGCGTTCCCGGGCACCACATGGTCCTGAATGCTCTGGCCACCATTGGGGTCGCCATGGAGCTGGGGGTGGAGCGGGAGATCATCCAGGCCAGCCTCGCCAGCTTCACCGGGGCGGACCGCCGCTTCCAGAAGAAGGGCGAAAAAGATGGCGTCCTGGTGGTGGACGACTACGGCCACCATCCCACCGAAATCGCCGCGACCCTGGGCGCAGCCCGCCATGGCTTCCCGGAGCGGCGCATCGTGGTGGCCTTCCAGCCCCACCGCTATACCCGCACCCAGGCCCTGCTGGAGGAGTTCGGGCGGGCCTTCTTCGATGCCGATGTGGTGGTCTTCACGGACATCTACGCTGCCAGCGAGCCCCCCATTCCCGGCATCACCGGCCAGACCCTGGTGGACAACGTCCTGGCTCACGGCCAGCGGGAGGCCCACTACGTGCCTCGCCTGGAGGACCTCCCGGCCTTCCTCAAGGGCATCACCCGCGAAGGGGATCTCCTCATGACCTTCGGGGCCGGGAACATCACCCAGGTCGGGCCCAAGTTCCTGGAACTTTAGTGTCTACCAGGCGTTTCACCCTCGCCATCACCGGGGCCACGGGCTCGGCCTTCGGCGTGGCGGTGCTGCGGCGCCTTGCTGAGAACGCCCTTGTGGAACAGGTGTCCCTGCTCCTGACGCCCACCGGGAGGCGATGTCTGGAGGATGAGACGGGGCTTGCCCAGGAGGACCTGCTGGGGATTTCGCCCAAGGTTCGGCACCTTTACGAGAACGATCTGGGGGCGGACATCTCCAGCGGCAGCTACCGCCAGGACGGCATGGTGGTCCTGCCCTGCAGTGCCGGGACCCTGGGACGCATCGCCTCCGGCACCAGCGAGAACCTGGTGGCCCGGGCGGCGGACGTCTGCCTGAAGGAGCGCCTGCCCCTGGTGCTCTGCGTGCGGGAGACCCCCCTCAACCGCATCCACCTCGAGAATCTGCTCAGGGTGCACGACGCGGGAGCCCTGGTGATGCCCTTGATGCCGAGCTTCTACCATCGCCCCGAGACGCTTGAGGACCTTTACGATGCCTTTGCGACACGGGTGCTGGACCGCCTTGGACTGCCGGAAGAGGACGAAAGGCGCTGGAAGGGATGAGCGTGCCTGAAGCCTTTCTTCCCCCCCGCTGGGCCCGGTGGCCCCATGTCCAGACCGTTCTGGCCCACCTGATCCCCTCGCCGACCCCGGACCTGCCCTGGGAGCGGGAGATCCTGCCACTGGCTGATGGGGAATCGCTGTCCCTGCGAGTCTGTCCAGGTCAGGGTTCCACGGTGCTCTATCTCTTCCACGGTCTGGGGGGCTCGGCTCGGGCGGACTACATGCGCCGGACGGCGGTCCTGGGGAACGCCCGGGGCTGGACCGTGGTGGCGGTGGACCATCGGGGGGCCGGAGAGGGCAGGGGTCTGGCCCGGAAGCCCTACCATAGCGGTGCCACTGCAGATCTCGCCGCTGTCCTGGACTGGGGCCGGGCCCGCTGGCCCCAGGGCCGGCACCTTGCGGTGGGCTTTTCCATCTCCGCCAACATGCTGCTGCTCCTGGTGGGCAGGGATCAGCACTTGACCCAGCCCGATGCGGCCATCGCCGTGAATCCCCCCGGGAATCTCGAGGAGGCCTCCCGGCGCCTGCGCCGGGGTTTCAACCGGGTCTATGACCGGCGCTTCGTTCAACTGCTCCGCCGGGATGTGGAAGGGCGGGAAGGGCGCCCCCTGCCGCCGACGCCCACCCTCCGCCACTTCGACGCGGTCTATACCGCCAACCGGGCAGGCTTCCGGGACCGGGACGATTACTATGCCCAATGCAGTTGCGGGCCCCACCTCGGGACCATCCAGGTTCCCACGGTGATCATCACCAGCGTGGATGATCCCTTCGCCCCGGCCTCGGACCTGGGGCCTGTGTCGCCTGCGGTCAGCCTGCGGGTAGAGCGTTTCGGGGGGCACATGGGCTACTGGGCTGCCCGGCCGACGCCCCTGGGTACGCGCCGCTGGCTGGACTATGCCCTGGAGGAATGCTTCCGCGAACTGGGAGGCTGAAGGCAGGCCGGTTCTTTCTTCCGGTGGGCATCGTGAGGCAGTTCAAGCTCTGAAGAGCATGCTCCCGTCCACTCCTGAGGATTCAGGTTATCGCTCCACCACAAGTCGCACCGGCACCTCCAGCAGCTCATTCAGGAGCTCACCCTTGCTGCGGAGGCTTTCCAGCTCCGGGCGCAGGTCGCTTCGCCCCTTGATGACCAATCGGAAGCCTCCCTCCTCCTGCTGGAGGCTGACGGATCGCACCGCCTTGATGCGTCTGCGGTCCAGGGCGTCCGCCACCCGCAGGATGGCCGCGAGCTTTTCCACCACCTGCTGGTGCCAGGGGGCCAGGCGGGCGTAGAGTTCGTCCTTGGCCTTGCGGGGGGCCTTGCCGCGATGGAAGCGCACCACCTGGCTGATGACATCCGATTCCTTGGGCCAGAAGCCCTGGAGCTTGGCGCTCTGGACCAGGTAGGCCCCCAGCTTGTGGTGGGACTTCTCGGCGATGGAGAGGCCGATGTCGTGGAGCCGCGCGGCGAAGCCCAGGAGTTCCCGTTCGGGGTCCCCCAGTTCAAACATGGGGCGCAGGTCCCGGAAGAGCTGATCGCAGAGGAGGGCTACGTGGTGGCTGTGGGTGGGGTCTGGGTCCAGACGACCCGCCAGGGTCTCCACCGAGGCCTTCCGCCGGGCTGCCAGGGCCGGGAGATCCATGCCCCCGTGCTTGAGGGCTTCCCAGATCATTCCTTCCCGCAGCCCCACCGGCAGGCAGCGGGCCTGCTCGGCGCCAAGCCAGCGCATGAGTCCGGCTGCCCAGGTGGCCCCCACATGCAGGACCTCAGCCCGCTTGGCCTCCACCCCGAGGCTTTCGACCCGGGCCTGGGCCGGGAGCTGCCAGAGGCGTCGCTTGAACTTCAGGAGCGAGGGGAGAGAGATATCAGTCTCACTGCCACAGCCCTTGGCCAGGTCCTGCCAAGTGCCGGAGGTCGCCAGGATGAGGCGGCTGGTGGGCAGGTCCTCCGGCAGGGCCCGGACGGCCTTCTTAAGGGCCTTTCGGATGAATTTGCGCAGGCGCTTCAGGTCTTCTGGGACCGGAGGGTCCGAGGTGGGCACGGCGTCCGCCAGGCGCTGGATGCCCCAGGGCAGGGAAATGGAGGCCAGGACGCGCTCCCCCATGGTCCAGGTGATCTCGGTGCTGCCGCCCCCGATGTCGACCAGGGCCGTGGGTTCCTCGGGGAAGGGCACCGAACGGCTCACGGCCAGGTGGATGAGCCGCGCCTCCTCCTCGCCGGAGATGATGCGGATGGGAATCCCGAGTTCGGCGGCAGCTCCCACGAAGGCCCCGGCGTTGGAGGCCTCCCGGAGGGCGGCGGTCCCGCAGGCCATGATGGTGTCGCACTTGAAGCCCTGGATGACCGAGGCCATCAGGGCCAGGGCCTCGAGTCCGGCCCGGTAGGAATCGGGGGAAATGAAGCCCGTCTGGGCCAGTCCCTTGGAAAGGCGGACCATCACCTTTTCCCGGGCGAGGACCTGCTGGTTTCCCATGGCGTCGGTCTCCACCACCACCATGTGGATGGAGTTGGAACCGACATCGATGGCTGCGATCCGCATCCGGGCCTCCTTGGGATCAGCATAGTCCGAACCGGGGCTCAGGGCTGTGAATTGGCTGCGTCCAGGAAAAAGGGCGAGAAGAAGAGGCCGACTCGGAGGCAGGTTGGGCGGGCAGTGATGGGCAAAAGAGGCGACCGGATGCAGGGCATTGGTTGCCCCGAGGTCGCCGGGGGGTTATGTTGGACCTTTGTGTGAACCTTTCGTACAGGGGAAACGACCATGCCTGTTGTTGATACCAAGACCTACTGCCGGATGCTGGATCGCGCCAAGAAGGAGAAGTTCGCCTTCCCGGCCTTCAATGTGACTTCCACAGAGACTGCCAATGCGGTGCTGCTGGGGCTCAAGACCGCCAAGGCCGACGGCATCATCCAGATTTCCACCGGGGGCGCCGAGTTCCTGTCGGGTCTGGGGATCAAGGACATGGCCAAGGGCGCCATCGCCCTGGCGGATTACGTGCGCTACATGGCCGATTTCTATGACATCAATGTGGCGCTCCACACGGACCACTGTCACCCCAAGCACCTGGAGGGCTTCGTCCTGCCCCTCATCGAGGAGACGGAGCGCCGCCGGGCTGCGGGTCGTCCCAATGTCTTCAACGCCCACATGTTCGATGGCTCCGAGCTCTCCATGCCCGAGAATATCAAGCGTTCAAAGGAACTGCTGGAGCGTTGCGCCAAGAGCGAGATCATCCTCGAAGTGGAGACCGGCGTCGTGGGCGGCGAAGAGGACGGGCATGACACCAGCGGCGTGGGCAAGGAGAAGCTCTACACCACCCCTGAGGACATGGTGGATGTCCACAAGGCCCTGGCCCCCATCGGCCGCTACATGCTGGCCGCCACCTTCGGCAACGTGCATGGCGTCTACAAGCCCGGCAACGTGGTCCTGAAGCCCAAGATCCTCAAGGAAGGACAGGAGGCCATCGCCCAGGTCAATCCCGGCGAGAGCGCCCTCCTGGTCTTCCACGGCGGTTCCGGTTCCAGCCTGGAGGAGATCCACGAGACCCTGGACTACGGCGTCGTCAAGATGAACATCGACACCGACACCCAGTACGCCTTCACCCGCGCCATCGCGGACCACATGTTCAAGAACTACGACGGTGTGCTCAAGGTCGATGGCGAGGTCGGCAACAAGAAGGTCTTCGACCCCCGGCCCTACATGAAGAAGGCCGAGCAGAGCATGGCCGACCGCGTCGTGCGCGCCTGCCACGACCTGCGTTGCGCCGGCACCAGCCTGGGCAAGGACGCCTGATCCACCATTTTCCAGGCAAGGGCCCCGGCAGTGTCGGGGCCCTTTTCATACCTGGGAAGGGCGGTGGGGCTTTGGTTTCAGCGCATCCGGGTGTGGATCCGCTTGGTCTCCACCGTGATGTGGGGTGTAAATGCAAACCCGAGGAACGGATTGCTTCAACCGAAAGGGATTCCTGAACGGTGACGGCAGTTTGCCTGGATAGGCAGATCTGGTTCTTCCTCCGTGTGCTCGGTGTGTTTCGTGGTTGAAAGAAGCCACGGAACACACTGAGCACACGGAAACGGACCTGTGGGTGAGTGGAACCGCGCTCTGTGACCTGTATCCACCTTGCGGCCCATCCATCCGGATTTGGCTGAGCCTGTCGACCATCAGGAAAGGAAAAGGCCCCCGAAGGGGCCTTTTCTTGTGCTTCAGGTAAATCTACTCTTCGCGCTTCGCCTGGGCGAAAGCGTCGGCCAGCGTGGCCTTCTTGAAAGGCTCCATCTTGGCGCGGGCTTCGTCCATTTCGCCCTTCTCGAGATCGGTCTCAAACTGCTTCACGGAGAGACCGATGCGGTGCTCGGTGGGATCCAGCTTGACGATCTTCATCGTCAGATCCTGGCCCGTGACGAACTCCTTCTGGATGTCCTCAACCCGCTTGCGGGAGAGCTCGGAGACGTGCACCAGACCTTCGATCCCCTCGCCGAGGTCGACGAAGGCGCCGAAATCGGTCAGGCGGGCGATTTTGCCGACAACGGTGTCACCCACGCGGTGGCCGTCGAAGAACTGCTCCCATACGTTGGGCTCCATCTGCTTGACGCCGAGGCTCATGCGCTGGTTCAGGGGATCCAGGTTCAGGACCTTGGCGGTGACGGAATCACCCTTCTTCACAACCTCGCCGGGGTGCTTGATCTTCTTGGTCCAGCTGAAGTCGGAGACGTGGATCAGGCCGTCGATGCCCTCTTCCAGCTCGACGAAGGCGCCGAACTCAGTGATGTTGCGCACCAGGCCGGTGACAATCTGGCCGATGTTGTACTTCTCGGCCACTTCCATCCAGGGGTTGGGGGTGACCTGCTTCATGCCGAGGCTGATGCGGCGGCTTTCGACGTCCACCTGGAGGATGACGGCTTCCACCATGTCGCCCAGGTTGACCATGCCCTTGGCGGACTTGACCTTCTTGGTCCAGGACATTTCGGAGACGTGCACCAGGCCTTCGACGCCAGGCTCGAGCTCGACGAACGCGCCGTAATCAGTGATGGAGACGACCTTGCCCTTGACGCTGGCGTTCATGGGGAAGCGCTCTTCGACGGTCAGCCAGGGATCGGCAAACTTCTGCTTGTAACCCAGGGAGACGCGCTCGGTGTCCTTGTCGTACTTGAGGATGGCCACCTCGACCTTGTCGCCCACCTGGAACATCTCGCTGGGGTGGTTCAGGCGACCCCAGGACATGTCGGTGATGTGCAACAGGCCGTCCACGCCGCCCAGATCAATGAAGGCGCCGTATTCGGTGATGTTCTTGACGGTTCCCTCGACCAGCTTGCCTTCCTCGAGGCCCGCGAGGGTCTCTTCCTTCAGGGAGGCGTTGATGGTCTCCATGAAGAGCTTGCGGGAGAGGACGATGTTGCCCCGACGACGGTTGACCTTGATCACCTTCATGTCGTAGGACTTGCCGAGGTAGGGATCCAGGTTGCGGACGGGCTTGACGTCCACCTGGCTGCCGGGGAGGAAGGCACGGATGCCGATATCCACCGCCAAACCACCCTTGACCTTCTCCAGCACGACGCCGTGAACGGTCATGTTGGAACGGAAGGCCTTTTCGACCTCGTCCCAGATCTTCATCTTCTCGGCGCGCTCGCGGGAAAGACGAACGTTGCCGTTGACATCCTCCAGGTGCTCGACCAGGACTTCAACGACATCGCCAACGGCCACACCGACGGTGCCGTCGGGGTTGTTGAACTCGTCGATGTTCACCGTGCCCGAGCCCTTGTAGCCGATGTCAACGATGACATCCTTGCCACGGATCTCGACCACGACGCCCTTGACCACTTCCTCCTCGCGGAGGGCGCGGGTCTCACCCTGCAGAGCGTCCAGGAACTCCTGGGACTCGGAGGACTCGTCCTCCAGCAGAGCAGCGTCCAGCACCTTGATGCGGCCCACCTGCTTGCTGTCCAGGCCCAGAATTTTGTTTAGTTTGGACATTCGTCCACCTCTTATAGTTGCCCCTCTCCATGGGGGCTGGATTCCCGGCACGTGCGTCCGGCAGAACGACCAGAGTACCCCCTGACTCGCTTGAAATCCAAAGAAAACTGGGGAGAAAGACAAATAGTGGTCCACCCTGGAGGCCGTCCCCAGCGGAGCCACCCCGGCAATGCCATACTGGGCCTTGGGAAAAGGGGGACGACCCGTATGTTTCAACGCCATATCTACAGTCATTACTTCTACAGCGGCTTGACGGTCGCCACGGGGGTCATCGGACTGGGCGCCATCTGCTACATCTTCTTCGGCCCTGCGGTGGCTGCGGGCGTTTCCCTCGGCGCCTCCTGCGTCAGCGTCAACGACGTCCCCACACCCAAGCAGCACAAGTTTGCAGAGCTTTTGGCAGCGCTGCTCCTGACCACCCTGGTCCAGTTTCTCATCGGCATCAGTCGCTCCGGGCCCTGGACCGAAGGGGCGGCCGTCCTTGGCATCACCTTTTTCGCCGCCATGATCACCATGTATGGCAAGAAGACCCTCCCCTTGAGCTTTTCCATGATCTTCTCCCTGATCATGGGCATGGGCTCGCCGATTCATGGTCTGGCGGAGGCACTTCACCAGACAGGGCTTTTTGCAATCGGGGCCAGCCTCTACGCCATCTTCAGCCTGGTCGTCGCGGGCATTCTCCAGTTCCGGACCCGCCAGCAGGCCCTGGGGGAGCTGGTGCAGAGCCTGGCGGGCTACCTGAGGCGGCAGGCCGATTGCTACGATCCCCAGATTCCCATGGATGACAGCTATCGGGCGGTCATCGAGCAGAAGGCGGTGGTGGCGGATCGCCTCCAGGTGGCTCGGGACCAGGTTTTCAGGTCCATGCGCACCGACCGGGA
>JAFNAB010000095.1 GCA_017859955.1 Holophagaceae bacterium | reverse complement strand
TACCGGAAGGGGTCGATCCGCCAGTTCTCTGGAGGCTCGTTGCCGACGATGCAGTCCCCCCCCGACTCGGGCCGGGACAGGTCCACATCCACCGGAGTCACGGAGCGGTTCCGTTTGATATCGAAGACCACTCGCACAATGGGATAAAGCAATCCCGACTCGCTCTGTTCCACCACAACCGCGAGACGCTCACTCTCCAGTCTCACCAGGGATCCCACTGGATAGATGCCCAGGGCCTGGATGAAATGCTGCACCAGGACAGGATCGAAGTGGTTCTCCCCCCACTCGAAGAGCTTGCTGAGCGCCAGACCGGGTTCCATACCCCGGTGGTAGACCCGATTGGAGGTGATGGCATCGTAGACGTCCACAATGGCCGCCATCTTCCCCAGGGTGCTGATTTCAGTGCCATCCAGGCCGAGGGGGTAGCCTGCCCCTTTGAACTTCTCGTGATGCTGGCTGGTTATCTCGAAGACGGTCGGCGAAACCCCCGGCGTCTGCTGGAGGGTCTCCAAGCCAAGAGTTACGTGGGACTTCATGGTGCCGAACTCGTCATCCGTGAGCTTGCCGGGCTTGTTCAGGATGTGGTCGGGCACTCTCATCTTCCCGATGTCATGGAGCATGCCGCCCATGCCAGCGAGCTGGATCTGATCCCGCTCCATGCCCATGTAGCGGCAGAAGGTCACCAGGAGAGCACATACACTCACGGAGTGCTGGAAGGTATAGGTGTCTCCCTCCTTGATCCGGCAGAGGCTCACCAGCGTTCCCTGGTTACGCAGGATGGAATCCGTCACCTGGGCGACCACGGGTTCCATCCGCTCCACCTGGATCTGCTTTCCCAGGCGCACGTCCGTCAGCATGGAATGGATCACCTTGTTGGCCTCGCCATGGATGGCCTTGGCGACAGCCAACTCCTCCCTGTGACTGGTGGTATGCCCCAGGTTGGCGGCCGCAACGGCGATGTCCGCCAGGGCGTCATGGATCTTGTGCTCCACCTCATCCTGGGGGATGCCATCCGCATCTATGCCCTTGACGGTGTCGATGTAGACCTCGGTGATGCCACTGGCGTGGATCTTCTTGAGCTCGTCCTCCTTTCGGAGCATGAAACGGCTCCGGAAGAAGTTGTGATCCATCCACCCGCAATTGAGGTCGTGAATATACATCCCAAGCTTGAGATCTTCCTTGCGGACCTTCTTGATCATTCATTCACCTAGTGGCATTTACCAACATCATCGCCTCTGGGAGCCAAAAGCGCGAACCGAAACTTCGAGCCCTTAGATGCTGTCACCCCAACGGAAATCTTTGTGATGGAGGCGACGGTTTAGAAATTAATTAATATTTAAATTTAGCCTCCCAAACCCTTGACTGTAAAACACAGATTACACAGGGCTGGCCCAGGTTTATTATAAATACTAATTCAATAGAACTTAACTTGAGGCACGAACCTTGATCCCTGGAAGCACCCCTTCCAGGAGAAATCATGCTGACCAAGCTTGGCCTTGCCATCCTTACCACCATCCTGCCCCTGAGCGCCGGAGAACGCGCCCCCCAGGCCCCCGTCAACCTCAACACCGCCGGGGTTACCGAACTGATGCAACTCCCCAAGGTGGGAGCCAAAACTGCCGAGCGGATCGTGGCCTACCGCAAGCAGCACGGGGGGTTCAAGCGGACGGAAGAGCTCATGAACGTCAAGGGCATTGGAGAAAAGTCCTTCGCCAAACTGCGCCCGCACCTCAGCGTGGGCACAAAGGCGGCGACTAAGCCATGAGGAACCGCACCAACCTTGGTTTCACCCTGGCCGAGACTTCCGTCACCCTGGGGATCACCGGGATTCTTGGGCTCTGCGGCCTCAGCACCCTGGATCTCGGCGGCGGACTGGCACTTTCGGGCTTCCAGGTGGAGCTGACGGGCAGCCTGGACCAGGCCTTCCACCTGGCCAGGGCCAGGGGAAGCAACGTATCGGTCGTCATGAACTCTCCCGGAGCCCAGGACATCATCCCCCTCCAGCTTCCCAGGGGCGTCAAATGGGGCAGCCTTCCGGGCGTGCCCCTGCCCCCGGGCATGGACCCGACCGTGAAGGCCTCGAATACGGGCCTCGCCCATGCCCGGATCACCGTCACCCCAAGACGCACGGCCACAGCGTCGGCCTGGTTCCTCAATGACGGGCGGGATGTCCTGTGCATGCGCCTGTCGGGACAGGGACGGGTACAGCTGTTGCGTTGGAGGGCCGCCCGGATGAAATGGACAAGGTGCTGAGATGCGGATGAGGGATCTCTCCCCCGAACTCCGACCACGGGAACGCCTCCTGGCGGGCCAGGGGGACGAACTGGGCGACGCGGAGCTCCTGGCCCTCCTATGGGGCACGGGACGTCAGGGGCGCAATGCCGTGGAACTGGCCCAGGAGATCCTGAGTGAGTTGGGGGGCCTGTCGGGCCTGCTTTCCCTAGGCCTGAGCCACTGGAAGGAGACCACCGGGCTGGGGCCGGCCCGGGCCTGCCAGCTATGGGCCGCCCAGGAGATCTGCCGGAGATGCCAGCGGGGAGGTCCCAGGCCAAGGATCACCAGCCCCAGGGCCGCGGGAGATTACCTGCTGCCAAAATGTCAGGGCTTGGGCGAAGAGCGTTTCGGCCTCCTGGCCCTCAATGCCAAGGGCGAACTCCTGGCGGAGCGGGTCATGAGCCAGGGCACCGCCACGGGAACCCTGGTCAGCCCACGGGAGTTCTTCCGGGAGGCCCTGCGCTATGGCGCGACCTCCGCCCTGGCCTACCACAATCACCCCTCGGGCGACCCCTCGCCAAGCAAGGAGGACGCCCTGCTCACCAAGCGGCTCCGCTCAGCCGGAGAATCCCTGGGGGTTCCCCTGGCCGACCATCTGATCCTGGGACGGGAAAGCTACCACAGCTTCCGGGCAGCGGAGGGCTGGGATTCATCGGGCTAGGGCGCAGTCCAGAGCCCACCCGTAGACCACTTCTTGCCTGGCGTTTGTATAACCGTTTGTGGCCGTTCGGTTCGAGAACTGAGGAGCACGATTTTCCCGAGGAGAAAAGCATGTTGGCCGCGGATGAATTGGATGCACGCGGATGAAGGACACGCCAGTTATCCGCATTGCGAAGCTTTACCTTCCCATTTCAGCCTCAGACGCGCAGACCAGGGCACCTGGGGCTGGTTGAGCAAGGGATAGGGAGGCTATGGCAAGCTCGCTTGCCTCCACATCCCTGTCCCTTGCTCAACGCGGGCGGCTTTGCCGTCCGCCCCCGCGCCGCGGGGCAGGTCCAGAGGCCCCGCCCATGGACCATTTGTTTATCCGCGTTTATCCCATTCATCCGCGGCTGATTCTGCTTTTTTACCGATCCGATGCTATGGCGGAGGCCTGAACGCCTGCGTTCCCGATCATCGGCGCGCTTCAGCCAAGGCCGAGAGGCTGGGAGGACTCTTGGCAGGCATCGAAAATCAGCTGGGATGAAGGAGATGATCAGCGGACAGCGAAGGCTCACCTGAGCGCTCTGGCCCGCCCCGCCTTGCGGGGGCGCGCGGCAAAGCCGGTAATCGGGTATCCCATTTATCCGCAGCCCAGGGCGGACCTGGACGGAGAGCTACTCCCACACCTCCACCCCCGCCGCCGGAAGGGTCAGCAACACCGCCCTTCCATTCCGGGCCTCCACGGAAACCCTCTGCCCAATCCTGGTTGGATCCGTGGAATACAGACAGGTCAGGGTGTCTCCCACCGCCCGCAGCCCCGCATCCAGGGTCACCCAGGCGGTCCTCGCCCGATCGCAATCCGTGTTGATGGCCACGAGGATCTCCTGGCGGTCAAAGATCCGCGACCAAGCCACCAGGGAGCGTAGCTCTCCACCCAGCATCTCCGGCAGGCCGAAATCCGATCCGTTGCCGGAGATGGGTCGGAGGTACTGCCGGCCCCTGCGCAAGGTGAGCTTTTCGGCGCGCAGGCCCAACACCTTGGAGAGTTCCACAAAGGCGGGGCTGTCTTCATTGAAGAAATGGCGCCCCTGGCTCTGCCTGGAGCCGAAGGGACCGCCGAACATGCATTCGCGAAGGAAGACGTCATTGCCGTCCACGTCCTCTTCACCGGCCCCGTTGAAATACTGCTCGGAGCCATAGTAGATGCAGGGTATCCCGAGGGTGAGGGCGTTCAGGGCCATGGCCGCGAGGACACTCTTCCCGCCCTCCTCCCGGGCGCAGTACCGGGCCTTGACCTTGCCCTTGCGGACCTGATCGTGGTCATCGAAGAGGGTCACGACTTTGTCCCGGAACCACACATGGGACTCCTTGTTCACCAGCAGGGAATTCCGGAAGAGGCCAAAGTAGTCCGCCGGGTTGCGGTAACCCTTGACGAGGTACTCCAGCTTGTCCGGAATGTCGTCGATGCCCAAAGCGGCATCAAGCCCAGTTGTCTCCAGGGTGTCGAAGGCCCGCTCCCTTCCCCCGGTGATCTCGCCCAACAGGAAGAAGCGCTCCTTGCCCAGGTTCTGGGTGAATTCGCGGATCATTGAGGCGAAGAGGCGGGTGGCACCGAGATCCATGTGCTTGACGGTGTCGATCCGGTAGCCGTCAAGGTCCGCCGAAGCGATCCAATATTTGTAACAGTCCACCAGGGCGAGAAAGGCGGCCGAAGGCGCGTAGGCACCGGCCTCCCCCTGGCCCTGATGGATATCCTTCAGGTCGCAGAAGTCCCCCTCCCTGAACTCGGGGTCGTAATCCCAACTGGAGATCCGCCCCTTCCGGCTGAAGGCATCCGGATCCTGAAGCTCCCGGGGCCACACCGCACCGCGGGGCCAGGCACCCTCCACAGCCCCGAAGGGAAAGGACGGCGCACCCTCGGGATCATTGAACCCGGCCACTGGATAGGGCTGACCATCCCAGCGGGGATCGAAGTATCCGGAGTCCCCATCCTGGACCCAGTAGCGGTCGGGCTGGTAGGCGAACACATTCCCGGAATGATTGAGGATGATGTCCAGGATGACGTAGATCCCGGCTGCGTGGGCTCGGTCCACCAGACGACGCAGGTCTGCTTCCGTCCCGAAGTGGGGATCGATGGCCAGGAAGTCCTGCACGCCGTAGCCATGATAGGTGGCCTGGAAAGCCACCTGCTGGAGGATCGGGCTGATCCAGATGGCCGTGACCCCGAGGCGCTTCAGGTAGCCCAGCTTGCTTTCAATCCCCCGCAGAGTGCCTCCGCACCAAGCGCGACCGGCCTCGACCCAGGCCGAACGCTCCGCCGAACCCTCATCCCCCGGCTGGAAGGGAGGGGTGCTCCCCTTTTCGACCAGCTTCCCCTTCAGATCCCGAAAGTGCTTCTCCTTGCCGTCGGAAAAACGGTCAACCATCATGAAATAGAAGACTTGGTCCTCCCATGCGACCGGAGACGCGGTGTAGGCTCGCTGGGTAAGCTCCTGCCAGTCGATATCTGAAACACTGCGGATCGCCATGGTCGTACCTCCCTGAGATTGGCGGGCTTGCCTCACGGACCCCCAACAGGTTTTAAAAAGCAGACAACCACTTCACTGCCGCATTTTACCGACATCACTCCATAAATTTCAAATCATCAAACAGCAAAAGATATCAAAGAAGATTGACTCAATTCCCCATGCATTCCAGAGCCCCTTCTGTGAAATGATTTTTCAATCCAGGGAGCAAGGCTGTATGAGCGAAAGCAGAACAGCCCCGGTCATCGGGGTCATCGGAGGTAGTGGGGTCTACGATATCGAAGGCCTGGAGGACAAACGCTGGCAGCGGGTGGATTCCCCCTTCGGCGAGCCCTCGGACGAGCTGCTGTTCGGAACCCTCAAGGGTCAGCCCATGGTCTTCCTGCCCCGCCACGGGCGGGGCCACCGGATCTCCCCCACGGACATCAACTACCGGGCCAACATCGACGCCATGAAGCGGGCCGGGGTCACGGAGATCATTTCCGTCAGTGCCGTAGGCTCGCTCCAGGGGCATCTGCCCCCCGGCACCTTCGTCATCGTGGACCAGTTCATCGATCGGACCTTCGCCCGGGAGAAGAGCTTCTTCGGCACCGGCCTGGTGGCCCACATTCCCTTCGCCCACCCGGTCTGCTCCCGCCTGGGGGACCACCTGGAGGCCGCCGCCCGGGAGGCGGGGCTGCAGGTGGCCCGGGGGGGCACCTACATCGCCATGGAGGGGCCCCAGTTCTCCACCCTGGCGGAATCACGGCTCTACCGAAGCTGGGGCTGTGATGTGGTGGGCATGACCAACCTGCCGGAGGCCAAGCTGGCCCGGGAGGCCGAGCTCTGCTACGCCACCGTGGCCATGGTCACGGACTACGACTGCTGGCACCCGGATCACGACAGCGTCACCGTGGATGCCATCGTCAAGGTGCTGCTGGCCAACGCCGAGAACGCCCGCACCCTCGTCCAGCGGGTCGCTCCCCTCCTGAGCGCCGACGCCCAGGGACCCGCATGCTCCTGCCGCCGCGCCCTCGACAACGCCTTCCTTACTGTCCCTGAACGCCGCGACCCCGCCCTGCTCCAGAAACTGGATGCCGTGGCCGGTCGCCTTCTGAAGCCCTGACCATGCCCATCAAATCCCGCATCCGCACCGTCCCCCACTACCCCAAGCCCGGCGTCATGTTCCGGGACATCACCACCCTCCTGAAGGATCCGGTGGGCTTCCGCATCACCATCCAGGAGCTGGTCAACCGCTACACCGGCGTAAAGATCGACAAGGTCGCGGCCATCGAATCCCGGGGCTTCATCATCGGTTCGGCCCTGGCCTTCCAGCTGGGGGTCGGCTTCGTGCCGGTCCGCAAACAGGGCAAGCTCCCGGCGGAGACCGTCGGCCACGACTACGAGCTGGAGTACGGCACGGACCGCGTGGAACTGCACACCGACGCCATCACCAAGGGGGATCGCGTCCTCCTGGTGGATGACCTCATCGCCACCGGCGGCACCGCCGAGGCCTCCTGCAAGCTCATCACCAGCATGGGCGGGGAAGTGATCGAGTGCGCCTTCGTCATCGACCTGCCGGACCTGGGTGGCCGCAAGCGCCTGGAGGCCCATGGGCACAAGGTCTTCGCCCTCTGCGAATTCGAAGGGGATTGAGGTGAGCGACCCCCGTGTGGAAACCCTCCGCTGGCGGGACGGCCGCCTGGAGATGATCGACCAGCGGGTCCTCCCCGCCCATTTCGAGTACCTGGCCTACGAGGACGCCGTTGGCGTGGCGGAAGGCATCCGCTCCATGGTGGTCCGGGGGGCCCCGGCCATCGGCTGCGCCGCCGCCTACGGCGTCGCCCTGGAGGCCCAGAAGCAGGCCCAGGCCACCCTCCCGGCATTCACAGCCGCCCTCGAAGAGGCCTTCGCCGTCCTGGCCGCCAGCCGTCCCACGGCGGTCAACCTCTTCTGGGGCCTGAAGCGCATGCGGACCCATTGGGAGCGCCACTCGCACCTGCCGGTGCCGGAGATCGCCGAGGCCCTGCTACTGGAGGCCCATGAGGTGCTGGCGGAGGACATCCGCATCAACCGCGCCATGGGCGCCCACGGCGCCACCCTGCTCGCCGACGGCGCCCGGGTCCTCACCCACTGCAACGCCGGGGCCCTGGCCACCGCCGGCCACGGCACGGCCCTGGGGGTCTTCCGTTCCGCCGTGGAGGCGGGCAAGCGCATTTCGGTCATCGCCGACGAGACCCGCCCCTTCCTCCAGGGGGCACGGCTCACGGCCTGGGAAATGGTGCAGGAGGGCATCCCCGTCACCCTCATCACCGACAACATGGCCGGGCACCTCATGAGCCGTGGCGAGGTCGACGCCGTGGTGGTGGGCACAGACCGGGTGGCGGCCAACGGCGATGTGGCCAACAAGATCGGCACCTACATGGTGGCGGTCCTGGCCCGTCGCCACGGAATCCCCTTCTACGTCGCCTGCCCGCTATCAACCATTGATATCGAAATCCCTGATGGCAACGCCATCCCCATCGAGGAGCGGGCCCCGGAGGAAGTCACGGGCTTCCGGGACTGCCAGTGGGCCGCCCAGGGCGTATCTGTGCGCAACCCGGCCTTCGACGTGACCCCGGCGGAGCTGGTGACGGGCCTCATCACGGAGAAGGGTGTGCTCCTGGAGCCGAACCGGGAACGCCTCCGGGACTTCCTGAAGGCTTGACCATGGTGACGATCCGCCAGATCAGCGCTCCCGAACCGGGCCTCCTACCCCAGCTCGCGGACCTGCTCATGGACGCCGTCCACCAGGGTGCTTCCATCAGCTTCCTGGCCCCCCTGTCGGCGGAGCGGGCCGAGGCCTACTGGACACCCTTGCTGGCCTCCCTGGGACCCGCCCAGGCCCTCTGGGTGGCCGAGGAGGGGGGCAAGGTGCTGGGTTCGGTTCAGCTCGCCCAAGGCCAGAAAGAGAACGGTCGGCACCGGGGAGAGATCCAGAAACTCCTGGTGACCAGCCTGGCCCGGGGCATGGGGATCTCCACCCGGTTGATGGAAGCCGCCGAAGCCTACGCCCGGGCCCAGGGGCTCACCCTGCTGCTCCTGGACACCCAGACCGGTTCCAAAGCCGAAGGGATCTATATGCATTGGGGCTGGCGGAAAGCGGGGGAAATCCCCGACTTCGCCGCCAGCCCCGATGGGGTGCTGCACCCCACGTCCTATTTCTCCAAGCGACTGGATTAGCTCAGGCTCTTCATGAGCTTGCCGAAGCCCTGACCGAAGGTCTCGAGGCCAGCGGCCTTGAGACCGGCCTTGCCTGCCTCGTCGTGGGTGAGCTCACCGGCGTGCATGGCATCGAAGACGGCATGGGGGACGATGACCGTGAAGGTGGGCTCGGTGTGCCCGCCCTCCACCAGGGTGGCCTTGCCCTGATCGAAGATGACGTGGAACTGGCCGTTACCGTCCTCACGGAAGTCGAACTGCATGACGCCCTGGAGGCCGGATTCCGCGACCTTCCCGGGGTTGTTGGCAAGCTTGGCGCGGAATTCAGCGATGAGTTCCTGGATAGTCTGGTGAGCCATGGGATTCCTTTCAGGGAAAGAGAGACGAGTCAATGGGCCAGTCTATATCCAGGGACAGGCCTCCCCCTGTGACCCAGGGCACATCGATGCGATTCCCCGATGACACAAACTACCCACTCAACTGATCAGAAATAGATATGATGTCTCGAGCGCCCCCGGCGCCTCCGGAGCTGCCCACATGAAATTCTCCACCAGAGCGATCTACGGAATGAGGGCCATGCTGACCCTGGCCAAGGAACACGGCCATGGCTCCATGTTCCTCAAAGACATCGCAGAGCGGGAAAACCTGCCCGGCACCTACATGGAACAGTTGATGGTGCCCCTCCGGAAGGCCGGCCTGGTCCAGGCGGTGCGGGGCGCCAAGGGAGGCTACACCCTGGCCCGGCATCCCTCTGAGATCCCGGTGAAGGCGCTCCTGGAGGCCCTGGAGGGGCCCCTGACCCTTTCGGACTGCCCCGGGGGATCCGGTTGCTGCGGGCACCCCGAGACCTGTGTCCTCAAGGATCTCTGGAGTGAGGCCAGCACGGCCATGAACCAGGTCTTCCTGGAGACCTCCCTGGCGGCCCTATTGGAGCGTCAGCGCGCGAAGGAACAGGACCCGATCCTCAACTACTCCATCTGAGAGATAAGCCATGAACATCGCACCGGACATCACCCGTATCATCGGCCGCACTCCCCTGGTGCGCCTCAACCGGGTCGTGGGGGATGGCAAGGCCACCATCCTGGCCAAGCTGGAAATGTTCAACCCCGCCAACAGCGTGAAGGATCGCATCGGGGTGGCCATGATCGAGGCCGCCGAGCGGGAGGGAAAGATCAAGGCGGACACCATCCTGGTGGAGCCCACCAGCGGCAATACGGGCATCGCCCTGGCCTGGGTGGCCGCCGCCAAGGGCTACAGGATCGCCCTGGTGATGCCGGAATCATTCAGCATGGAGCGCCGTCAGGTGCTCCGCCACCTGGGGGCAAGCCTGATCCTGACCCCCGCGGCGGAGGGCATGCCCGGCGCCGTGAAGAAGGCCGAGGAGCTGGCGGCCGCCGACCCACGCTACCTCCTGCTCCAGCAGTTCGGCAACCCGGCCAATCCCGCCATCCACCACCGCACCACCGGCCCCGAGATCTGGAACGATACCGACGGCACCGTGGACGCCCTGGTGGCAGGGGTCGGCACCGGCGGGACCATCACCGGCGCGGGCTCCTTCCTCAAGGAGCTCAAGCCCTCCCTCCGGGTCGTGGCGGTGGAGCCCGAGGCCTCCCCCATGATCAGCCAGGGCAGGCGCGGCCCCCATGCCATCCAGGGGATCGGGGCAGGCTTCCTCCCAGAGGTCCTGGATGTGAAGCTGCTGGACGAGGTCGTGACGGTCACCAATGAGCAGGCGATCCAGACCGCCATCCGCCTCGCCCGGGAGGAGGGGCTCTTCGTGGGCATCTCCAGCGGCGCGGCGGCCTGGGCGGCCATCCAGCTCGGCCAGCGCCCTGAGTTCGCGGGCAAGACCATCGTCGTGATCCTGCCGGACGCCGGGGACCGCTACCTCAGCACCCCCGCCTTCCAGGCCGTGCTTACGGAACAGCCATGACGGACCTCGACTTCTCCCCCCTGGTCAGTGCCATCGTCACCAGCTACAACGAGGAGGCGAGCACCCGGCACGTCGACTCCGGCAGCCTGCCGGACCGGGACATCGTCATCGAACTCCTGAAGCAACTGCGGGAGCTCATCTATCCCGGGTATTTCGGCAAGCAGGATCTGGATTCCTGCACCCTCGAAGCTCATGTCCGGGAACTGCTGGAGTCCATCCACAGCAAGCTCCATAGCCAAATCCGCAATGCCCTGGTGCATCGCTCCCTGCGCCACGGTGTGCGGTTGCCCGACGTGGACGGCAAGACCCAGGAGATCGTCCTGGAGTTCCTGGGCACCCTGCCCCGGCTCCGGGCCATTCTGGCCACGGACGTGGCGGCTGCCTTCGAGGGCGATCCCGCCGCGGGGGATACGGACGAGATCATCTTCTCCTACCCGGGTGTCCTGGCCACGACCATCCATCGCATCGCCCATGAGCTGCACCTCCTGAAGGTGCCCCTGATCCCCAGGATCATGACGGAATACGCGCATTCGGTGACGGGCATCGATATTCACCCCGGCGCCACCCTGGGGGAGTATTTCTTCATTGACCACGGCACCGGCGTGGTGATCGGCGAAACCACCACCATCGGCCGTCACGTCAAACTCTATCAGGGCGTGACCCTGGGCGCCCTCTCAACCCGGGGCGGCCAGACCCTGCGGGGCGTGAAGCGCCACCCGACCCTCCAGGACGATGTGACGGTGTATTCCGGAGCTTCCATCCTGGGCGGAGAGACCATCATCGGCCAGGGGGCGGTCATCGCCAGCAACGTGTTCATCACCCAGTCCGTGCCGGCCCAGACCCGAGTCAGCACCAAGAACCCCGAACTTCAGTACAAGAACCGTCGCAGCGAGGAGTTCGTTCAGGAATTGCCGCCGGACTGGGTGATCTGAACCGGGGACACCCAGCGCCGCACACAGTAGGTGATGAGCATGGCCGCCACGGCACCGCAGGCGGCCATGCCCATATCCTTCTGGGCATCCCAGATGTCGCCCTGGGTGCCCAGGAAGGCATCCCCCAGTTCGGGGGCGGCGGCATGCGCCGTCATCGCCTCGATGATCTCGTAGACCGCCGAAAGGGCCAGCACCATGTCCAGGGGCAGATAGTAGTTCCAGAAGCCCCGGGTCTTGGCCACCCGCATGAAGAGCTCCCGGGCCGGATAAGCCAGGAGGAGGCCGAAACTGCAGTGGACGATGCGATCGAAGGGGTTTCGGGCCAGGTGGAAGTGGTCCCGGAGCCAGAAACCGAAGGGTACATTGGAATAGGTGTAGTGGGCCCCCACCGAATGGAGGCCCAGGAAGAGGGCGATGAGCAGATAGGAGAGGTCGGATAGGGGAAAGCGACGGTAGGTCACCAGCAGCAGCCCCACGAAGGCGAAGACCAGCAAGTTCTCCAGCAGCCACCCGGAAGGATAGAGCGGCTTATAGGCCAGCAGGAGCCAGACCAGCAAGTACAGGCTCGATAGGACCTTCAGGAAGCGGTTGTCCCGGAAATGGACGAATTCCAGGTGGCGGGCTGTGGTGAACATGATTTCTCCATCCTTCCCAACATCTTGTCACATTCATGCCTGATATTCGCTTGTCATTGGCGAATTTTAGACGAAACTACATCCATGGCTCGCCTCTTCCTTGAAGCACCCACCGCTCCATCGCTCTTTCAGGACTGCCTGGTGGAGCCGGAAGAAGCCCGGAGCATCCTGCGGCCCCAGCGGGACGAAAGGCTCGGCTTCGGCTTCACCCTCAGCCCGTACCGCGGCTGCGCCCATGCCTGCCAGTACTGCTACGTGCGGGAGTACCCCAATGCCCTCCACGGCCCGGAGGCCTGGGGGAAATGGATCGCCCCCAAGCTCAACGCTCCCGAGCTCCTGTGGAGCCAGCGCCACAAGGTCCACAACGCCACCGTCTTCCTGGCCACCGCCACCGACCCTTATCAACCCATTGAACGCGAGTACCGCCTCACCCGCGCCTGTCTCCGTATCCTCCTCGAGCTGGGCACCCCGCGAGTCGTGCTCCACACCCGATCAGCCCTGGTACTCCAGGACCTGGATCTGCTCCGGGACTTCGGCAACCGCCTCTCGGTGGGTTTCTCCATCCCCACCGATGACGACACCGTGCGCCAAGTGGTGGAGCCCAAGGCCCCGCCCATCCCCACCCGTTGGGCCACCATTGAGCGACTGGCGCGCAGCGGCATCGAGGTGGGCTTGTCGGTGACCCCCCTCATGCCGGTGGACAACCCCCAGGCCTTTGCTCGGCGGGCCGCCTCCAGCGGTGTGTCCAGCGCATGGGTAGGCCGTCTGCGCCTGCTTGATCGGGATCCCTTCCTTTCCCTTCTCCAGGCGAAGGGGTGGGAGCGGATTCTGGAAACCGAATATGTCGAAGAGGTGCGCCAGGCGATCCAGCGGGAGATTCCCCGAGGCCTCCACACGGCACGAAGGCCCACCCAGCAGCGCTGCAGAGCCTTCCCCAGGAAGGAAAGCCATCAACCCGGCCTTTTTTAATTGAGAAAACGGCGGAGCGCTCTATCAAAAGGGCACATCCAGGTGACAATGGAGTTTCGCAACTCCAAATTCCTGTTCGAAAGTCCCCCTGTGCCCCCA
>JAFNAB010000094.1 GCA_017859955.1 Holophagaceae bacterium | reverse complement strand
TTCCGCTTCCCCTCGAAGAGGCGCTCGCGGACGCCCAGGCGGTAGGCCACCCGCTGCAGTTCGCAGTTGCCGTCCCGGTCGCAGGTCTGGCAGTCCTTGGGGTGGTTGTCGAGCAGGAGCTCGACGATATCCCGTCGGGCCTGCCGGATCTCGGGACTGTTGGTCTGGACCTCCATTCCCTCCCAGATCTCCTGGCTGCAGGCCGTCAGGAAGTGGTTGAAGCCCTTGACCTGGACGACGCAGACGCGGCAGGCGCCCTCCAGGCTCAGGTTCGGGTGGTAGCAGAGGCGGGGCAGATGGATGCCGAGGCGTTCGGCGGCTTTCATGACCGTGGTGCCCGCAGGCACCTGCAAGGGAGAGCCGTCAATGGTCAGGTTGATCATTTTCTTGGTCATCGTGCGTTCCTGGTGTGTCCGCGAAGGGGGGAGACTACTTGCGCTCGACGGCGTCGAAGCGGCAGACCTCATAGCACTGGCCGCACTTTACGCAACGGTTCTGATCGATGACATGGACTTCCTTGCGGTTCCCGGAAATGGCTTCCGTCGGGCAGTTCCGGGCGCAGACTGTGCAGCCGATACAGAGGTCTGGACTAATCTCGTAGCGCACCAGGGCCACGCACTTCTTGGCCCGGCAGACCTTGTCCACGATGTGCTCCGCGTATTCCTCCCGGAAGTGCATGAGAGAGCTGAGGATGGGGTTGGGCGCCGCCCGGCCGAGGCCGCAGAGGGAAGTCTGCTGGCAGAGGCGGGCCAGGCGCTCCAGCTTGTCCAGGTCCTCCATGACCGCCTTGCCGCTGGTGATGCGCTCCATGATCTCCAGCATCCGGGTTGTGCCTTCACGGCAAGGGGTGCATTTGCCGCAGCTCTCCTCCTGTGTGAATGAGAGGTAGAACTTGGAAATGTCCACCATGCAGTCGTCTTCGGAAAGGACGATCATGCCGCCGGAGCCCATGATGGAGCCCACCTTGGCCAGGGGGCCGAAGTCCACCGCCAGGTTGTCCATGGCGGCCGGAATGAAGCCACCCGCCGGGCCGCCGGTCTGGATGGCCTTGAGGGCTTTGTCGTCCTGGACGCCTCCGCCGATGCCGAAGACCACGTCCTTGAGGGGGGTGCCCAGGGGTACTTCCACCAGACCCGTGTGTTTGACCTTGCCCGCCAGGGCGAAGACCTTGGTGCCACCGCTCTCCTCGGTGCCGACCTGGGCGAACCAGTCACCGCCGTAGTTGATGATGGCGGTGATGTTGGCAAAGGTCTCCACGTTGTTGATGCAGGTGGGTTTGCCCCAGAGGCCCCGGGTGGTGGGGAAGGGGGGGCGCACCTTGGGTTGGCCGCGCTCTCCTTCGATGGAGCGGATCAGGGCCGTTTCCTCGCCGCAGACGAAGGCACCGGCGCCGAGGCGGATCTCCATGTCGAAGTCCCATCCCGAACCACCTACGTTGGTGCCCAGGAGGCCTGCGGCCCGGCAGAGGTCGATGGCGTTCTGGATCCGCTTGATGGCCAGGGGATACTCTGCCCGGATGTAGTAGAAGCCTTTGCAGGCACCAATGGCATAGGCACCGATGAGCATGCCCTCCATGACGCTGAAAGGATCCGATTCCAGCATGCCCCGATCCATGAAGGCGCCGGGATCTCCTTCGTCCCCGTTGCAGATGATGTACCGCGTCAGCTCTTCGTTCTGGGTGGCCAGTTCCCACTTCTTGCCTGTGAGGAACCCACCGCCGCCCCGCCCCCGCAGGCGGGCCTTCAGGACCTCGTTGATGACCCACTTGGGATCTCCCTTGCCCAGGACGGTGGCGAGGGCCTTGAAGCCTCCCAGGGAAATATATTCGTCGAGGCTTTCGGGGTTGACGATGCCACTGTTGCGCATGGCGATGCGGTTCTGGGCATTGAAGAAACTCACGTCCGCATAGAGGTCGAAGAAGTCCTGGGAGATAGGTTTGCGGGAGGTCCGGAGGGCTTCGACAATCTTGCCCCCTTGGATGTGCTCCTTGAGGATGCGTTCCAGGTCCGCACGGCATTTCACTTGGTAGACGATCTTGGTGGGGCGGACCAGGATGAAGGCCACCTGCCCGGCATTCTCTTCAACGCAGGTGCCGAAACATCCGTGGGTGCTGACTCGGATCTGGGTTTCCGGGATCCCGTTCTCGCGCAGGAGCTGTTCGAAGTCCTCCTTCAGGCCGACGACATGGGCACAGCGGAGGCCCTGGCAGAACACGATCTCGTAGGCATACTCCTGGCTGAGGGAGTTGTCGAGCGCGTGTTCGGGTAGGGGAGCGCCCTTCTGGATGTGCTGGGTGAATATCTTGTGAACGATCTCCCGGTTGACCCGCTCGTATTTGACGGGGGGGCGGCCGGGAATGGAGATGCCCACAATGGGCTCCTTGCTGCACCGCCCGGTACAGCCGGTCTTGTGGATGGCCACATCGTCCCGGCCGGAGGCCTGAATGTGCTTGCTGAATTCCTCCAGGACATCCAGCGATCCAGCAGCATGTTCACAGGTGGCCGAACCAATTTGTATGATTGTTTTATTGGAATTGCCCCGCTCAGTAAGCCTTGTCTGGGCACGGTCTCTCAGCGCTTCAAAGAAGTCTGTCACCGGGTTTGGCATGTCGGCTCCGTTGATGGGGGATAGTATGTTCTCGGCAAGTGACAAAGTTTTTCGAGTTTTTATTCGATAAAAAAGTGTCGAAAGAGTGTATCCTCTGCGGGGAATAGCTCGTGCTTTCGGCTGTCGGCAAAAAGTGGTTTTTTCTACCCCTTGCAGGTGGGGATAGTTTACAGCAAAGCGAATGAAGTCAAAGGCTAGGCCAAAATAATGCCGCACTAGTGCTGGTATTACCATAAGATCAGATTAAATTCCCTTGAGGTAAAAGGCTCTGAACCTATAGTGTTGCCATCGTGTGCGTTTTGTTAGTTGTTTTCTGATGCACCATTAATTTGAAAAGTGCTGGGCTACTGGTGATGGGGAAAGCGATATGGACGAAGTTGTCGACGAATTCCCGGGTCCAATGGCCCAAAACGGGAGCCTGGGATTGGAACTGGGCTTCGCCTCCCTTCTGGGGGCCCAGGGGGAGGGGGTTGCCTATATCAATCAGGCCAATACCTTCCTCTTCGTGAACCCTTCGGCGGAGTCGATCTTTGGTGATCCCCCCGGGGGTCTCCTGGGACGTAACCTGCGGGAATTCCTTTCCTTGGACCAGATGGAAATGCTGTCACGCCAGGACCGATTGCCAGCTCTGGGGGGGAAAGGGGCTTTCAATATCGAGCTCCGGAGGCCGGACGGCGAGATGCGCCACATTTTCGTCAGCGCCTCGACGCACTTCTCGGAAGACGGGTCCATTCAAGGCAGTTTTTGCATTTTCAGGGATATCTCGGATTGGAAGCGTGCCGAAGCTGATCTGGGCCGTCTCTCCATTGCTATCGGGCAGGCCTCGGACTCCATCATCATTGTGGATACCCGGGGCGAGATTCTGTACGCCAATCCTGCGACCCGTGAGCTCACCGGGGTCGAGATACAGGAACTCGTCGGCAGTCACATCCGCTGCCTCCGCAGTTCTCGGCATGACCAATTCTTCTATCTGGACCTTTGGAACCATGTCCTCTCGGGCGAGGTGTGGCGCGGACGCATTCAGAACCAGCATGTGGATGGTGCCTTCTGTGAAGTGGTGTCCACCTTCTCCCCCGTCCGAGGGGCCGACGGGAGCATCCGGTATGTGGTCATCGATTCCCGGGATGTGACCCGCGAGGCCGAACTGGAATCCCAATTGCGCCATTCCCAGCGCATGGAGGCCATCGGTGTGCTGGCGGGGGGGATCGCTCACGACTTCAACAATATTCTTACGCCTATCCTCGGATATGCGGAAATGGCCCTGGCCAGGACGACCGGAGATGGCAAGCTCAGTGCTTATCTCCAAGAGATCCTGGCCGCCGGGCGGAGGGCTGCCAGTCTGGTGGATCAGATCCTGACCTTCAGCCGCCAGGGGGAGCAGGTTCAGAAGCCCGTGCTGATGGGACCCATTGTGAAAGAGACCCTGAAGCTGCTCCGGGCCGCCATTCCCAAGACCATCGCCATCCACTCCAAGCTCAAGGCGGGAGACCGTTCCGTCCTGGCTGACCCAGGCCAGCTGCACCAGGTTGTGATGAATCTCTGCACCAACGCCTTCCAGTCCATGAGGGAGCATGGTGGAACTCTTGAAGTCTGCCTGGATGCCCAGGTGTTTGACGAACCCGTCACCCTCCAGGGGGTGTCCCTGGCTGCGGGGCGCTATCTTCGCCTCCAGGTGAACGATACGGGATGCGGGATGGATCAGGACACCGTGAAAAAGGCCTTTCTTCCCTTCTTTACGACGAAAAAGATCGGTGAAGGTACGGGCCTGGGGCTTTCCATCATCCACGGCATCGTGCTGGCGCTCAGGGGTGGGATTGAAGTGGAAAGTGAGCTTGGCCGGGGCTCATCCTTCTCCATTTATCTTCCGGAGGCCGAGGGGGCACCCCAAGAAGCCTCCCTGGTTATGGGCAGGCCTGTCCGCGGGCGGGGTCGGATCCTGGTGGTGGATGACGAGCCCTCCGTGGGGCACCTCATGAGGGAAATTCTTTCTTCTCTGGGCTATCACGCTTCGGTGCTGGATTCGAGTTCCATGGCCTTTGAAACCCTCGCTCTTGCCAGCGAAAACTACGATTTGGTCATTTCCGATATGACGATGCCGGAAATGACCGGTCTGGAGTTGCTCACCAGACTGCGTCTCCTGGGGGTGATGACACCCATCATTCTCATGACGGGATTCAGCCAGGAATTGGAGGAATTGGCTGGCGTCGAACACGGGCCTTTGGCCCTGCTCCACAAACCTGTGGATATCAAGGTCTTGGCTGATCTGCTACTGGAGATCCTACCTCAGGGTCAGTAGGGTGGCCCCGGCTCCTCCCTGGGCCTGGGGGGCGTCCTCGATGCGGGCGATGGCCGGGTGCCCTTTGAGGGCGGCGCGGACGGCGGCCTTGAGCTTGCCGGTGCCGTGCCCGTGGACGATGCGTATGAACCGTGAACCGGAGGCCAGGGCCTCTTCCACAAAACGTTGGACTTCGAAATCGATGTCGTCCGAAGCCCTGCCGATGAGGTTGAGTTCCCCCTCGATGGCCTGGTAATCGGTCCGGACCCTTACCCGGCCCTGGCGCTGGGCCGCCTCGAATTCGGCCCGGACCAGGGCTTCCAGTTCTCCGACCCTGGCCTCAAGGCGTCGGCCTTGGGCGGTCTGGAGGGTGATACGGTCCCCCTTCATGGCCACGATCCGGCCCTCTACTCCCAGGCCTCGATGCCGGGCCCAGCCCTCCAGGCGGAGTTCGACCATTGGGCTAATGGAGCGTGCAGGGGTCTGCATCGCGCCCATCTCTGTCCGTGCGATCTGCTCAATGGTCTTCACCCGTTCCCGGGTTTCCGTGCCGATGCGGTCGGGGTTGAGGGCCGAGGTTTCGCGCTGCTTCTCTTTCAGTTCCTTGACCAGTCGCTTGGATTCGTGGTCCACGAAGTCCAGAACCCGCTGAAGCTTCTCCTTGGCATCCCGCTGGAACTTCTCCTGCTGGCGGCGCAGGGTCTCTTCCCGTTCCGCAAGGATGCGCTGGTCCTTTTCCATGGCTTCCCGCTGCCGCGCCAAGTCGTCGGATTCCTCCAGCAGGCGGGTGCGTTCCGCCTCCAGTTGGCGCAGGAAGTCCCGCCAGTCCTGTTCCCGCCGCCCGAGCACTTTCTCGGCGTGCTCCAGGATGAAGCGGGGAAGGCCCAGCTTGGCGGCGATGGTAAGGGCCCGGCTCTGGCCCGGCATGCCCACCAGGAGTCGGTAGGTGGGGGCCAGTCGCTCTTCATCGAACTGCACGGAGGCGTTCTGGAATCGCTCATGGCGCAGGGCCCACTGGCTGATCTCTCCAAGGTGGGTGGAGCAGAGGACCCAGCACTGCCGCCTGGACAGGGCCTGGAGCAGGGCGATGCCCAGGGCGGCACCCTCCTTGGGGTCCGTGCCGGTGCCCAGTTCGTCCAGTAGCACGAGACCCCCGCTCTTGGCCTGGCCCAGAATGCGCCGAAGATGGAGGATGTGGCTGGAGAAGGTGCTCAGGCTGCCGATCAGGGTCTGGTGATCGCCGATATCGGCATGGAGGGTGCTCAGGACTGGCAGCTCGGTCCCGGGGCGGGCCGGGATGGCGCATCCCGCCTGGGCCAGGGCTGTCAGAAGGCCTACGGTCTTGAGCACCACGGTCTTGCCGCCCGTATTGGATCCCGAGATGACCAAGCCCGGGCGGCGCTGGTCCAGTTCCAGGCTCAAGGGAATGGCATCGTGGTCCAGGGGCTCGAGGTCCAGGGCCGCGCGGACCTGGGGCAGGAGCAGGGGATGGCGGGCTTCCAGAAGGCACATCCGGGGGGTGCCCAGGGCGGGAAGGGTGCCCTCGCAGAGGCGCTGCCAGCGGAGCAGGGCCAGGATTTCATCCACTTCGCCCTGGAAGGCCAGCCAGGCCTTGAAGTCGTCCCGTCGGTTCCGGAGTCTCTCCAGGAGCTCCCGCAGGAAGGCTTGGACGGCCTGGGCGTAGTCGGCTTCGGCCTCCACGAAGTCGTTGTTGGCCTGAACAGCCTCGAAGGGCTCCATGAAGATCGTGGCACCGCTGGAGGAGCGGTCCAACACCAGGCCGGGAACCGAGCCCCGGCGTTCCGTGCGTACCGGGAGGCAGAAGCGCCCGTTGCGCTCTACGATGTTCACCTCCTGGAAGGCCTCTGGCACATCCCGGAGAATCTTCTGGAGCTTCTGCTGGACCGCCTGGTAGCAGCGCTGCCGCTCCCGGTGGAGTTCCGCCAGGGCTGGCACCCGCAGAGGGTCCAGCTGGCCGTCTTCGGTGAAGCTGCGGGCCAGGAGTTCCACGATGGACTCGGGGGCCGGGAGCAGGGCAGCGGTGATCTGAAGGGGGTCGATACCCAGATGGGTGCCTGGTTCAGCAGGCTTTTCTTCGGGCCATACCAGGGCGGAGATGCTGGCCAGAAGGGTGGCCATGGAACGCAACCCCTCCCGGAGCTGCCGCCAGTGTTCAGACTGGGGCCAGCCAATGGGATTCAGGACCTCGTCAGCAGCCTCGTCAAAGGATGTGACGGGAAGGGCCGCCGGGTCGCTGAGCCAGAGGCCTTCCAGCTCTTGTTGCCGGAGCCTCCGCAGGGGCGCCCGACCATCCCAGGGATCCAGGGTCTCTAGAAGGTTGCGCCCGCGGCGGGTGCGGCCCCCCTGGAAGACAAGGGCTCTGAGGGTCTGGAACTCGACGGCTTCCAGTTCGGCGGCAAGATTGGGGTTCATGGATCAGATGGGGGCTGGGAAAGGGAGAAAACCACGAATGAAGAGTAAAGCACAGAGAGGACAGAGTGGGCCGGACTGCCGAGGCTTCCATCCAAAAAAAGGCCCGCCGGGTGGCGGGCCTTTTTGGTGGCGCTGTGGTGGGTATCAACCCATCACGCGGCGCTCCTGGGCCAGACGCTTGAGGGTCTTCTTGCGGGCAGCAAGCATCTTACGCTTACGCTTGGCACTAGGCTTCTCGTAGTGCTGCCGCTTCTTGAGCTCGCTCATGATTCCGGACTTCTCGCATTTACGCTTAAAGCGCCGTAGCGCGTTCTCAAAGGTCTCGTCTTCTTTGACTTTAACCAAAGGCATGTATGTATCCCCCCCTTCGTTGTGGCTTCGTCCCTTCGCAGGGACCGTCGTCCAGAATAGGCCAGAAGTGCCGAAATTGCGAGGAATGATTATCGAGAGACTGATATCATCGAGGTTTCCACACGAGATGCCATGCCCCGCCCCCTTTTGATGATCCTTGACGGAGGGTTCCTCAAGACCCCGGCCCTGGAACGCGCCTTTGAATCCGCGGGCTGGGACTTGACCTGGGTGATGAGTCCCAACGCCAACCCTCTGCCCCCGGGCCCCAGGCCTGATGCAGTGCTGGCGGCTTCGCCGGCCAACCCCGCCGCCAGTGCGGTCCTTCGCGGGCTGAGAATGGCCAACCCAGGCCTGGCTTACGTAGTCGTCGGTCCAGGTCTTCTGGCCTCCGACCTGGGGAGTCCCGCTGGTCGGCTGGATCCCGCTGCCAACCCTGAGCAGTGGACTTCGGTCTTCGCCGGGCTGAAGCGCCCCATGGCAGCCGATGGCGGGAAATTCACGGCAGAGGATCTGTTCGGGGATATCGTGGCCGACCTGGAGGGGGCACCGGAACCGGAGTTCCTGACTGATTCCCTGCCGGGTGTTGCCGCCCCGGCACCTTTGCCGACTCCTGCGCTTCCGGACTTCTTCGAGAGCCTTCTTGGGCCAGTTGACGGGGCCTCTCATAAATCCGTGCCCTTGGCGGATGACTTTACCCTCAGCGGCTTTTCCGGGATCAAGGATCCCTTCGCCATGCCTGAAGCTGACCTCGCCGACCGGGTGCCTTCGGCTCCTGCCACTCCGGCGGCCAAGCTGGCTACCCTGGTGCCCGCTCCAGCAGAAGCCCCGGCTCCGGAGGAATTCGGCAACTACTTCCTGCTCGAGAAGATTGCCGTGGGAGGCATGGCCGAGCTCTTCAAGGCACGGCAGCGTGGTGTCCATGACTTCCAGAAGATCGTCGCCATCAAGCGGATCCTGCCCCACCTCTCGGACAACGACGAGTTCGTGCGGATGTTCATCGACGAGGCCAAGCTGGCGGCCCAGCTCACCCATCCTAATATCGTACAGATCTTCGACTTGGGGCGGGCGGCGGGCTTCTACTACATCGCCATGGAATACGTGGATGGCAAGGATCTGCGCAGCATCCTCCGCAAGGTCCGGGAATACAAGTCACCCCTTCCCGAGTCCGTGGCCGCTTTCGTGGTCATGCGGGTGGCCAACGCCCTGGACTATGCCCACCGGAAGCGGGGGATGGATGACAAGGAGCTTCGGCTGGTCCATCGGGACGTGAGTCCCCAGAATGTTCTGATCTCGACGGAAGGCGCCGTCAAACTGGTGGACTTCGGCATCGCCAAGGCCGCCACCAAGAGCACCCAGACCATGGCCGGGGCGCTGAAGGGCAAGCTGCTCTATATGAGTCCCGAGCAGGCCCTGGGGCAGTCCCTGGATAGTCGTTCGGATATCTACAGCCTGGGACTAGTGCTTTTCGAGCTTCTGACCGGGGAGCGATGCTTCCAGGCGGACAGCGAACTCGGGGTTCTGGAGAAGGTCCGTCTCGGCAAGGTTGCGGACGTTCGCACCTATAATCCGTCCGTTTCCAGAGAGATGATCGCGATTCTGGAGAAGGCCCTCCAAAAGAACCTCGATTTCCGTTACGCCTCGGCCAGGGCCATGGAGAAGGACCTCAAGGATCTGGTGGTGGCGCAGGGAGGCGAACCCAACGAGCATGAGGTCGCTGAATTCGTGAACATGCTCCTCCATGGGACCAGGGATCAGGTTGAGCTCCTCCTGGCCACTCGCTTCAAGCGGTCCACACCCCCGGAACCCGTGATGGTCCGTCGTTCCGATCTGCCCTCGGGGAATACGGTGACCATGGCTTCGGCGCCCAAGCCCCGGCCGGCCTCACCCCGCCATTTCGTTCCCCCGCCCAAGTCCAGCCAGGTTCCCAAGTGGCTCGTGGCCCTATTGGCGCTGGGTGTGTTGGCCGTAATTCTTCTCTTCTACTGGGTCCTGGTCTGAATCCTCTGCTATCCTTGGGGCAACCACTCATAAACTTTCATGACGGAGTCCCCCCAATGGACCTCAACAAGGAGCAGCAAACGTTCTATCAGCAGGCCAGAGAGCGCTGCCGCCAGGACGTCGACCAGATGAATAATGCCCTGCGCGCTGAGTGGCAGCATCTCAATGAGGAGATCAAGCGGGTCCAGGAGCTTATCCAGACCTTCGAGACCCGAAAGCAGACCATCGGTCAGATGTACGCTTCGGCCAGTGACATCCTGGGGCTGGAAAACGACCTGGATGTCTCCCCCGCCATCAAGGAAGGCGAGGAGAGTGCCGAGGATCTCGGGATGGGCGAAATCGATCTGTAGCTTCGCCGATTTTTTCAGGAAGAGCCCGGCTGATGCCGGGCTCTTCCTGTGATAGGGTTGTCCCATGGTGACCGTGCTCTGCTTTGCCCGCTATCGCGAACTCCTGGGGTTCGACCGCAACGAGTTTCCCCTCGGCGCTGAAAGCACCCTTGGCGGGCTGCTTTCCGATCCCCGTTTCGCCTCGCTTCCCAAGGACGCCCTCTTGGCGGTGAACCGGACCTTTGTGGACCGGCAGCACCCCCTGAAGGATGGGGATGAAGTGGCGCTCATGCCGCCGGTCAGCGGCGGCTGAGGGCGGCTTCCGCTGCTTCCAGTAGGGCTTCCGGCCCCACCGGGCGACCGGTGGCCTGGATCATCCACTGATCCGGCACCAGGCGTCCAAGGCGGGTCATCCGCTCAATCTCCTCACCGAAGCGGCCACTCTTCCGGATCTGCTGTTCGATCTGGCTGGCGATCATGTGCCCCAGTGCATAGTCCGGCAGGTAGAGGAAGCTGTGGATCATGTGGCTATAGACGCCCAGAAGGACGCAGTCCCTCTGCCCCATGACGGGGGCGTAGTAGCGGTTCCAGACATCCTTGGAGATCTGGATGACGGCTTCCCTCAACTGGGCCGGGCTGGCTTGTGGATGTTCGTACATCCAGTGCCAGACCGCCATATCTACCAACCCCACGCCAGCGATCTCGTAGACCATCCATAGATCGTGCAGGGCCCGCTCGTCTTCCTCCTGGGTGCTGGGTTTGGGTTTATCCAGCAGGGACAGATCCTTGGCCTGGAAGGTGAAGGCGATGGCCTCGGTGAAGGCCGTATTGGGAATGCCCTGCAGCAGGGTGTGATCGATGAGGTTCAGGCTGAAGACCTGCTCGACGTTGTGCCCCATCTCGTGGACGGCGATATTGAAGCCCTTGTAATCCATGCCGGCTTTGCCCACCCGGGTCCTCAGGTGGGCGTGGTCCGCCCGGCGGCCAGCCCCCATGGCATGGCCCGAGCCCCGGGCCGGGTCCACCTCGATACGGGCCGCCAGGAAATCGGCCCTTTCCTGGGAGAAACCCAGGTTGCGGAGCAGGTTGGGGATGTCTTTCCGGTAGGCTTCCGCGTTGGGGTAACGTTTCCTGGTGATGGCGTCCAGCTGGGCTTCGTCCTGGCCGGACCCCGGTCGGAAACCGTTGTACCAAAGGTCGAAGGGTTCCATCTTCCGGCCCAGACGCTTCTCGATGAGGGCGGCCAGGCGGGGGACCAGGGGGCTCTCACAGACCGCCTGGAGCATGGCCTTCACCCGGGCTTCGGGGATCTGGCGTCCCTCCTCGAAGCTGCGCTGGATGTAGGTCGGGGCGGTGGGTGAAAAGGCATCGGCCTGGCGCACGGCCTTGAAGCAGCCCAGGAGCACCTGGTAACGCGTATCCGGCTCGGGGGTGTTCTGGACGGCGATGGTCGTGGGCTGGGGACGACCGGAGTCCTCCACGAGGCTGGCGCTGACCCGATTGGTATAGGGATTCCAATCCGCGAAGGGATTGTCGATGACCGAGGCGGGAATGGTCTGGGTGACGATGCGCTCCATGACCTTCTGAAGCATCCGCTGGCGAGGCAGGCCTTCGGGCCCCTGGGCGTACTGGCTCTTGATCTCATCCCGCAGGTTCCAGTGGGAGAGAAGGCATTGACCGGCGGGGAAGGGGCGCTGCTCCCTGCCATCCAGGAGGTGATGGGTCCAGATGTTGTAGCTGGCGATGTAACGGTCGGCAGCACCCGTGGCTTCGGCGATGGCCAGATTGACCTGGGCGGGAATGCGTTTGCTGAATCGATCCACCAGGCGGGCCTCGGCCCACTGGCGGCGGGACCAACGATCACCTTCCTTCAGCCGCTCTTCCAGGCTGCTCTGGGGGAAGTTGAGCAGCACGACGAAAGCGAGTTTGTTGGCAAAGGCGTCATCCACGAAGTGGGCCCCGGGGTCATAACCTGACAGGATCTCGTCCACGGGATAGAGGGGGCCCGTGTCCAGGTCCGTGTGCCAACGGAGATCCCGTCCGAGCTCCACCATGTGGCCATCCAGGGACTCCAGGGCTGCCTCGAGACGCTGGAACAGGGCGTCAAGGGCAGCGGGGTCGGCGACGAACTGAGCCTTGGCAAAGGCTGCGAAGGCCCGGGCATCCCCATCCTCCGGGCGCCAATAGCGGCTGACCTGCCAGAGGCCCCGCGCGATGCGAGGCCTCTGGGTATCCCCGTGGGTGGCCACCAGGTCCCGGCCCACCTGGACCAGGGCCGCCTCCCACTCGGGGCTTGGAACCTCGGCTTTCTGGGGGAAGGCTTGGGGTGCGGTCATGGCGATCAGGGCCAGGGGTTTCAGCCATCTCATGGCTCAGCTCCAAAGCCAGGATTATAGCGGCAGGGGAACCGGTACCCGTTCTACCTTCCAGATTTCCCTCGCGTATTCCTCCACGGTGCGGTCGATGGAAAACTTTCCCATGCCCGCGACATTGAGGATGGATCGCCGGGTCCATTCCGCCGGATCGGCATAGACCGCCGAGACCTTGGCCTGGGCATCCAGGTAGGCTCCAAAATCGGCGCAGTGGAAGTAGTGGTCCGAGTCCAGGAGAATGCTGGCCAAGCCGGCGAAAGTTCCTCCGTCCAGGCGCCGGATGGTTTCGATGGCGCGCCAGAGGGTGGGGTTGCCTTCGGCCCAGGCCCGGGGGTGGTAGCCCGCATCCCTCAGTGAGACGATCCCCTGGGCCGTGTGGCCGAAGATGAAGATGTTCTCGGTGCCAACCTCTTCCATGATCTCGATGTTGGCGCCGTCCAGGGTCCCGATGGTGAGGGCGCCGTTGAGGGCCGCCTTCATGTTGCCGGTACCCGAGGCCTCCATGCCCGCCGTGGAAATCTGTTCCGAAAGTTCGCTGGCCGGGAAGATCCGCTCGGCGAGGGACACGCAGTAGTTGGGCAGGAAGCTCACCTCCAGCTTTCCCTTGGCCAGAGGGTCCGCCTGGATGGCCTTGGCCAGGGAGCAGGTGAGCCGGATGATCTGTTTGGCCACCCAATACGCGGGTGCGGCCTTGCCCCCCAGCATGATGGAGCGTGGCACCCCGATGTCCTCCCCATCCCGCAGGCGGTTCCAGAGGGCTGCCACATGGAGGAGGTTCAGGAGCTGGCGCTTGTACTCATGGATCCGCTTCACCTGGACATCGAAGAGGAGGTCTGGATTCAGGTTGAATTCACCGCTGCGGCGACCCTTTTCCACCAGGGCCAGCTTGTTGGCGTGTTTCACCTTGCGCCAGCTTTCCTGGAAGGCCTAGCGGTGGCGCACCGTCAGGCGGAAGCGGCGATCGATCTCCTCCACGATCTCCGCGTGGCGCGGCAGGAGGCGGCGCCAGAGCTCCATGGGCCAGACCTCCAGGGCTTCAGGCAGCACCGTATGATTGGTGTAGGCGCAGACCGCCTGGGTGATGGACCAGGCCAGATCCCAGCCCAGGCCCTCCTGGTCCACCAGGACCCGCATCAGCTCCGGCACGGCCAGGGCCGGGTGCGTATCGTTGAGCTGGATGGCCACCTTGTCCGAAAGCTCTTCCCAGCTCCACTTGATCCGTTTCTTGAAGCGGCGCACCACATCCTGGAGGGTGGCCGAGACAAAGAAATACTGCTGTTTGAGCCGAAGTTCCTTGCCTGCGCTTTGATCGTCCGCCGGATAGAGGACCTTGGAGATGTTCTCGGAGCGGGTTTTGTCCTCCACCGCCCGGGCGTAATCCCCGGCATTGAAGTGCGCGAGGTCGAACTCGCGACTGGACTTGGCGGACCAGAGGCGGAGGGTGTTCACGGTGCCGTTCCGGAAGCCCGCGATGGGGGTGTCGTAGGCCATGGCCCAGACGTCTTCCGTATCGACCCACTCCACCCGGAACTGCCCCTCCTCGTCGTGATAGGCGTGGGTGCGACCATAGAAATGCACCGGGAAGATGGCTTCGGGGCGGGGGATCTCCCAAGGATTGCCATAGCGGAGCCAGGGATCCGGGAACTCCACCTGGGCCCCATCGACGATCCTCTGGTGGAAAATGCCGAATTCGTAGCGGATCCCGTACCCATAGAAGGGCAGTTCAAGGGTGGCCGCCGCATCCAGGATGCAGGCGGCGAGCCGCCCCAGGCCGCCGTTTCCCAAACCCGCGTCCCTCTCCTGCTGGGTGAGATCCTCCAGGTGGAAACCCAGGTCTTCCATGGTCCGGGCATAGGCGTCCTCCGTCCCCAGGTTGAGGATGTTGTTCCGCAGGGTGCGCCCCATCAGGAATTCCAAGGACAGGTAGTAGACGCGTTTCACGTTCTGGTGATAGTAGGTGTTCTGGGTTTTGAACCAGCGCTCCATGAGGCGATCCCGAACCGCCAGGGCCAGGGCGTGGTAGGCGTCGTAGGGCTGGACCGTGTGCTGGTCCTTGGCCACCGAGTACATCATCTGGCGGGCAAAGTCATTAGCTATTGATTTATTGTCCATGCCGCCGGGAGGGGGCTGGGGGAACTTGATGGCGCCTACGACCATGGGGACCTCTCAGAAGTTGTAGCCCAGTCTTGCGAAGTACTCCCGCCCCAGATTGGGCAGGGTGTCATTGACATTGCTGGATTGCGGCGTCGCATAGCCCGACCGGGCCTCCGTCAGGTTCCGTGTGCCGAAACTGGTTTTCACGCCAACCTTCGGCCAGCTTCCGTTGAGGACGAGGTTGATCTGACTCGTGCTGTCCCGGTGCTGGATCCCTTGAGCTGCCTCCATGGTGTAGCGCGGGCCAAGGGCCGTGAGGCTGGGGCAGAGCGTCCAGGTGGAGGTCAGACGGAGGTTGGCCAGGAAGGTGAGCTTCAGATTGGCCATGCCCACCAAGTATCTGGAATTCTCCGGAACCTGGAACTCCGGGATATCCCGAGCCGTGGCCCGGTGGCTCTCCAGGCCCAGACGGCTGTCGCCCCAGGCTCCCTGGAAACGCAGTTCGGCCTCGATTCCCCGGGTGCCCAGGGCTCCGCCGTTCAGGTGGGTGACAAAGGGCGGGGTGCTGATCGGCACATGGAAGATGAATCCCTCGATGCGTGTATCGAAGGCATTCAGGGTCAAATAGGCCTGCTCTGAGATCTTGAATCCATATTCAAGTTCCAGGGTCCGGACCCGCTCGGGTTTGATGTGGGGGCTTGTGTCGAGGTTCCAGAAGGTCGGGGCCCGGAAGGCCTTGGCGGCGAGGAGCTTGAAATGTTGCCCGTCCCAGGCCCTGGTGAGCGCGAAGCGGGGGACGAAGCACCCGCCAGCCTGGCTGTTGTGGTCGTACCGGCCCCCCAGGGTGGCTGTCCAGGTTCCTGGCGTCCAGCCCATCTGCAGGAAGATGGACTGGTTCTGATAGGAGAGCCGCGGGTTTTGGGTGAAGCTCCAAGGACGGAGGATGGGGTCGGTGTGGCCCGTATCTTCCCAATACTCCGCTCCCCCCAGAACATTGAGGGCTGGGGAGGGGGTGTAGCTCGCCTGGAACCCGGCCAGGGAGCGCTGGAA
>JAFNAB010000093.1 GCA_017859955.1 Holophagaceae bacterium | reverse complement strand
GGTCTCAGTGGCAAAGGGGCGCCCGGTGCCCAGGGGCCACAGAATGCGGAAGAGAAGGCCATAGAAGTGGTGGTGGGGCACGGTGCCCAGGACCAAGGCACCGCGGGAGCTTCCGCCGAGGATGCCCTCCAGCATGGGGACTTCGGCTGTCACCTCAGAGAAACGTCTCAGCACGCGCTTGGGCGTCCCGGTGCTCCCGGAGGTCCAGAACTCCAGGGTTGTGTCGGGTACCGGGGCGCGGGTGGGCAGGGGGGCAGCCTGGACATCGCCGTCCCGGAGCAGGCCCTGGGTGCCGGGGCTCAGGGCCTCCAGGGTGCCCGGCAACAGGTTCGGGGGCAGGACTACATCGCAGCCCGCCTGGGCAAGGCCCAGCAGACCCGCGGTGAAGCAGAGGGAGTCCTCGCAGGCCAGGATCCACCGACCCCCCGGGGCGGCCGCCAGGGCGACTCCCGCGGCTCTTCGGGCCAGATCCTCCAGGGTGGCCACCCCCTGGGGCGTGACGGCCACCGGGAGGGTGAGGTCCCGGGCGAAGATGTCTCCCAGGGACTTCAGATCAGACGTGGTGCCCGGGCTAGGCCCGGACACCACGTGGGGAGCACGAGGGGGACGCAGAGCGAGCTTTGCGAGCGGGCGGTCCCCTTCGTTCATGTCAGGCTTCCTGGAGCATCTTGTGGATGGTGTCCACCACATCCTGGACTGTCTGGACCTGCTTGAACTCCTCGGCCTTCATGCGGCGTTTGGTGTAGCCCTGGAGCTGGATGGCCAGTTCCACGGCATCGATGCTGTCCAGGCCGAGGTCATTGAACAGGTTGGATTCCGGGGTGATGCTCTCGGCGTGGATCTGGAAGGTTTCCGCCAGCACGGAGGTGAGCTTCGCGTAAATCTCATCTTTGGTGTAAGTCATGGGGGCTCCGGGCATCAATGCTGGGCGGCGAGGGTGTTGAGGGCATCCGTAAGGGCTCGGATGCTGCTGAGCTGGTCCTTCAACGTGGCATCCTCGGCCAGCTGGACTTCGAACCTGCGCCGCAGGGCGATGGCGAGTTCCAGGGCGTCGATGGAATCCAATCCCAGCCCCTCGCCGAAGAGGGGGGCATCGTCCTGGATGTCCTCGGGCTGGATGTCCTCCAGGGAGAGGGCCTCGATGATGAAGGTCTTGACGTCATGGGGTGTGATGGCAGAGGCCATTAAGTTCTCGCTGGTAGAAGGCTTCGAGTTGTCGGGTGGCTTCCCTGGCGCGCTGGGGGAGCGGCTGCCCTTCCAGCTGGATCTCCTCGAAGATGAATGAGGGGCGTCCGGCAATTCGGAACATGCAGGTGGGCACAGGAACATGATACCAGCGGTCGCCTTTTTCCAAGAGCGGGGGGGTCACGGTGATGAGCAAGGGGTAGAGGGGCTTGCCGGTCTGGAGGGCCAGGGCGGTGGCCCCTCGGTGGAAGCGGGGAGGGGTGCCCAGGGGGGTACGGGTGCCCTCCGGAAAGATGACGAGGGGGAGCCCCTGTTCGAGGGCCTGGATGGAGGCCTCCATCACCGATTCCACATCCCGGATGGGGATGAAGCCTGCAGTCCGGACGATGCTGCCGAAGAAGGGGTTCTTCCAGACCGCCTCCTTCACCACACAGACCGCATTGGGCAGGAGGGCCAGGAGCACCACGATGTCCAGGTAGGAGGGGTGGTTGGCGATGATGACGGATCCTTCACCAGTGCTCGTGTCGGGCAGCCCTTCCGGGAGGACCTTGAGGATGCCGGAACCTTCCAGCCCGAAGACGAAGAGCCGGAAACTGCCCCGGATGATCCGGGTGGCTCGCCGCCGCTTGGTTTCCGGGCTGCCGGGCATGAGCCGGAGGGCCGGGCACACCGTGAGGCTGAAGATCACCCCGCCCACCCCTAGGCAGGTGAAGAGCGCAGCGCTGGCCAGGATCTTCCCGAAGTGTCGGAGGCTACGAGGCATGTAGGCTCCAGCTGCCCCTCGGGCCGCACCAGGATGCGTTCCGCCCCTCCGTCAGGGCCTTGATCATCTCCAGGGAAAGCTGGGTGTCCACCTCCGCATTCCGGTGCTCCGGGTCCAGGCAGAAGGTCAGACGCCAGGGGGCCCCCGCCTGCAGGAGGAAGGCGACGGCATGGCGGGTCGGGAGGTCCTTGACGAAGGCCTGATGGACCTCCGGCAGTTCCTCTTCGCCGAAGACATACAGCACGGCCTGTTCAGGGGCCTGCTCCACCGCCATGGAGGCTTCCAGCAGTCCCATGGCGAAGGTGTCCGGCCCGGCGGCCAGAGAGGAAGCCGGGTTCCTGTTGCCCTTCAGCAATGACCAGAGGCCGACGGTGGCGTTATGGACGGAAACCGAGAAATGGGCAGGGGACAGGGGTGTCCCCTCAGCCACCTCCTTCATCAGGCCCTGGGTGCGCTCGCAGTCGCCGTGACGCGATGCGAAGACCATGCGGTGCCCCTCCGGGGGGGCCACCCTGGCAGCGCAATGGATCATGGCCCGGGCCAGCCGGCCGAGGCGGCGGCGGGTCATGGGTTCCACAAAGGCAACGTCCGGCGCTCCCTGGGTGAGTTGCAGGAAGGGAACCCCGACAGGCGATACGCCGAGGAGGGGTTCCTCGGCCCAGAAAACTGCGCGCTGGATGGGGACTGAAAAGGAGAGGGGAAGCAAGGGGGATTCATCAGGGAATGGGGCTTGAGCGCCCACTCCCAGGGTATTCGGAAACGCCCTCCAGGTCTGCCCCTAGGGGTCATTGGGCGCTCGATAACAGCCGTTCAGAGGCGAAAGAATCCCGTTGGCCCCGGCGAGGAGCTCGGCTTTGCCGAGCGAGGAGCGGGGTCCGGGGGACGCAGAGGGCACCGAAGGGGCCCGGGCGGTCCCCTGGCTTGGTCCAGGCGAGGAGCTCGGCTGTGCCGAGCGAGGAGCGGGGTCCGGGGGACGCAGAGGGCACCGAAGGGGCCCGGGCGGTCCCCTGGCTTGGTATCAATCCCGCTTCCCGAACTCGCCCTTGATGCCCAGGGCCTTCTTCAATAGGGCGGTGGCGGTGCGGCTGACCTCCAGTTCCTGCTCGCCGATGCGGGCCATGGCCCGGTTGCCCGAAAGGGGGCGCAGGCCGGAGATGCACTCGGGGCGGATCAGGAGGTGGCGCTGGATGCGAAGGAGGGAGGCCTCCGGAAAACTGGCCTCCACCTCGTTGAGGGTCTTCCATTGGCTGGCGAAGCGCTGGCCCGCAGTCCAGGCCCAGACCGTGTCCTCCTCAACCTCGAAATGCGTGACCTTCCGGATGTCCAGGAAGACCAGTCCCTCCCCTGCCTTGATGATCACCCTCTGGGGCACCTGGGCGGGCTCCCGGTTTCCCCCTTGGGGTTGGATCAGGCCCGCCCGCAGGCGGTCCAGGGTGCGGATCAGGCGTTCCGCCCGCACGGGCTTGAGCAGGTAGTCGGCGGCGTCGAGTTCAAAGGCATCGAGGGAGTGATCCCGGGAGGCGGTCACGAATACCACGGGAAGCGGGAAGGGCAGTTCCGCCGCGACCTCCAGTCCCGAGGGACCGGGCATCTGGATATCCAGGAACAAGGCGTCCAGCCTGGGCCGCTGGGCGAGGTATTCCAGGAGGGTGCTGCCCTCCCCGAACTCCGCTAAGACTTCGCAGCCCGCCTCCGAGAGGAGGCGCGAGAGGCGTGCACGGGCCATTGGCTCATCGTCCGCCAGGACCACTTTCAGGGGTGCTTTCAGGTCCATGGCTCCTCCGGAAGTTCCAGGGTGGCTAGGGTCCACTCACCGCTCCTCACAAGGCTGAAGCGGGCACGTCCCTGGTAGGCCAAGCGTAGACGCTCCTGCAGATTTCGGAGGCCGGTGGCGTCGGGGCGGCGGGTGCCGGGAGGGCGTCCGGTATTCCCGATGGTCACCTTCAGCCCCTTCCTCTGTTGGCATACATCGATGCGTAGGGTGCCGCCATCTGGATGGCTGACGATGCCATGCTTCAGCGCATTCTCCACCAGGGGCTGGAGGAGGAGGGGGGGGAGGCGGTGGTTGTCCAGGTTGGCGGGGCAATGCCATTCCACCCTGAGGCGCTCCCCCAGTCGCAGACTCTGGATGGTAAGGTAGCGTCGAAGGATGTCCAGTTCCTCCCCAAGGGTCACCATCGTGCGGTCCCCCAAGGCCAGCATCCGCTCGAATAGCTCCGAGAGGTCCAGGAGAGCCTCCTCCGTGGCTGCGGGGTCCCGTCGGGCCAGTTCCGCCAGGGTGTTGAGGGTGTTGAAGAGAACATGAGGGCTCATCTGCTCCCGGAGCAGGACCCACTTGGCTTCCCGCAGCTCGCTCATGGCCAGGATTCGCTCCCGGTCTCGCATTTCGCCGCGGGTGATGAAGAGGCCCACTAGGGCCATGAGGAGGATCTGGATGAGGAAGGTCGAGTGGGGCAAGTTCCAGATCTGGGTGGTGTGGCCTCCCGGCGAGAAGTAAGGAGCTAGGGAGAGGTCCAGCACCCCGGTCAGGGCATACAGAGCCGCGCTGAAGAGGATGGCCTGGAGGCTCCCCCGGAAGTGGCCGCAGACCTCCCGGTCGTCCCCGGTCCACTGCCAGGGCAAGGGCGATAGGAAACCGTACCCGATGGCGCCCATGGTGCGGCCCACTCCGCCCATGATGTGTCCGTAGAGCGACTGGCTGGGGGCTAGCTGCTCTACGAATGCGGATAGGAGGACGCTCATGCCCCCGAATGTCGCTACGGCGATCCAGGCGTAGGGGCTCATGAGCCGGGCCTTGAGTTGGCGGAGGGCGTCGGGGGCGCGCATCAGGTATTATCCTGCTCTTTGGGGAAAAGGCATCGTCGTGGAAAACGTGGAGCGGTGCCGGGCTGAGACGCGAGTGCCCCTCTGCTTCCCATCACCGCCGCCCTCCGCAGGTGTTTTCGTGTGCCTTTATGGTTACTGGATCTTGATGTCGTCCACCAGGACATCCACTGTGCCCTGGGTGGTCTTGCCGAAGGCGATGGCGCTGAGTTCAGAGGTATTCACGCCGAAGGAGGACAGCTCGAAGCGGTAGTCCTTCCACTCGGTGGTGAGCTGGATGCTCTTGCTGCTGGGGACGATGCCAGTGGCCTTCTGGAAGAGCGCGACCTCTACCTTGCCACTGCCCTTGATGCGGAAGCTCAGGGTCTTGGCCTGGGAGAAGTCCGCGGGACGGAAGGGGGTGGTGCTGAAGTAGTGGATGGCCCCGGCGAAGGGCAGACCTTCCTTGAAGGGCTGGGTGTTGGTCTTGCGGGCCTCACCAAAGATGTGGAGCGCGGTGTTGGCCCCTTCGCTCTCGGCCTGGACGGTGACGAAGGACGATCCGGCGGCGATGCGGTCGGAAGTCGCGACCCAGCCCTGCTCGAGGGTGGGGGCTTCATTCTCGAAGTTCCAGGTAGCGGGCTGAGCGGCGGAAAGGGTAAGAGCGAAAAGGGGAAGGATCAGGTGCTTGATCATGGTGTTGCCTCCGGAATCCACTATGGCTGTCGGGCGGAAGGCTCTGTAAGCGCCTATCCCGACCGGTCTCCCTCGGCGCCTGAGCGGTTTCCGTCTCCGGGTCACCTGAACAGAAAACCAGGGAGGCCCGGCCCTGAACGGCCTGAACTCCCTGGTGAACGCCCCTCCCAATGGGGAGCTTTGTATTTGGCTTAGAACAGGTAGAACACGGAAGCCGTGAAGTAGTTCTCCTTGTCGGTGCTGGGGGCACCGAAGCTGATCTTCCCCCCCACCGGGTGGATGAGTCTGGCTGCCACGGTTTCGGTGCTGTCGCTCTTCATGAATCCGTAAGCGGCCTTGAGGATGGTGCGGGGGAGGACAGTGACCTCAGCCCCCACCTCGATGCCCTTGTGGTTCTCGGCCATGCCGCCGCCGGAGGGGGAGCTCCAGTTGAAGGGCACGCCCCAGTTCTCTACGCTCGCCATGCCCATGATGTCGTAGCCGGATTCGGCCTTGCGGTACTGGATGTGGCAGCCGCCGGTGCCCGGCATGAAGGGGTGGGCACCCAGGATCTTCAGCTTGGCCTCATAGGCTGTGGGGCTGGTGGAGGTGGCAGAGGCGGGGTTGCTGATATTCGTATTCAGCCCCTCGGCGCCCCCGGCAGTATTCCGGCCGTATTCGCCGGAGAGGGCGAACCAGGGGACATTATTGGTGATGTACTTGTACTCGGCACTGAAGGTGGTCGTCTTATAGATCCGGATGTCCTCTTCGCTGGTGACATCTGCAAAGTAGGACACCCCGAGGGTCAGGCCTGGCAGAGGCTTGGCCTTGAGGGATGTGGTGACGAAAGTGCAGTGGAAATTGGCGTCGTTGGTGTTGCTGTAAAACATCTTGCCGACCTGCTGCAGGACCAGCAGATTGGGATTGGCCTCCACCAGGGCATCGTAGGTGGCCTGGTTATAGACCGAGGTGCTGTAGGCGTTGCCAAACTTGGTGACATAGGCCACGGCGGTGACTTTGTCGTTGCCGACGAAGGCGCGGATCCCATCCATGTAGGGGGCGCTGCCCATGGGCACATCGGTGGGCAGGAAGCGGCCCAATGAGAATTCTGCTGGGCCGAACTTGGCGGCGAGGTAGGCCTCCTTTACATCGAGGCCGGTGCGGGTGGTGCGCCCGCCCAGGTGCTCACCCCCCAGGGCGGCGTGGAAGCGGGTGTGGCCATCGAACTGGTTGTCCAGGAAAACGAAGAGGTTCAGGCGCGTCTCACTCTTGGAGTCGATGCTGGCATTGCCATAGGCCGAAGGAGCGTTGCGATTGGAGTCTTCAAGGGCGAGGCGGGGGTTTTCGGTGTACTCGTAACGATAATTCAGGAAGCCGGTCAGCTTCAGGCCGGTAGGCTCGTCGGGTGCGGCAGCAAAAAGGGCCGGAGCGCAGCTCACAAGGCCGAGGAGGGCGAGGGTGCTTTTCATGAAGGATCTCCTATGAATTCAATCGGGTAAGCGGGACGGGTGACCCGAAGGGCACCCGTCACCCCGGCCTGAGGTAGGGGCAGTCCCACCCACCCTCAACTCCGCCGTTCTCTGTAGTCCGCGCCGGTGGCGCCCCATGGGGCCCTCTGATTGACGGCTCTGAAGCCTTTGCGACCGGTCATTCGATTTAGCATCGAACGGTGCGTCTTCCCAATTGTTGATATGACCAGGGCAAAGTATGTGATCCGCTCTTCGACCCAACAATTCCGAATACCGAATGGTTCCCTTGGCGGCTTGATCGGTTCACCAGGGGGCCTGGACGGTTCGCCAGGACGGCTGGCGCCTGTCTCGTGTCCCTGTGCTGATCTGATCTCGCGCCGGGCCTATTCGTTCCCAGTGGCTTGGAACACCCCCCTTGCGTCAGGGAAGACTGGGCTGTTGGAACCCTACTTCACCATGCTTCCGGCGTTGAAGAGGGGCACGTAAACCGCCACCAGGAGTCCCAGCACCATGACGCCCATGAAGAGGATGAGGGCGGGGCCGATGAGGCTGGTGACGGCGGTGGTGGCCTTCTCGACCTCCTGGTCGAAAAAGTCGGCTACGTGGTCCAGCATCTCCGGCAGGGCCGAACTCTGTTCACCCACCCGGCACATCTCCACCGCCAAGGGGTCCAGCAGCTTGGACTGGCCGAGGGCGACATGAAGGGCTGTGCCTCCCCGGATCCCTTCGGCCACGCTGAGGAGCCGCTGCTTCATGCGCTCGCTCGCCGAGGTCCGCTGGATGACTTCCACGGACTGGAGCACCGGCATGCCGCCCGAGAGGAGGACGCTCAGGGTGCGGGTGAAGACCGAGGAGTGGTACATGCGGTAGAGATGGCCCAGCTTGGGGATGGAAAGGAGGATCTTCTCCCAGGTCCGCCGCCCGGCCTCGGTGCCGAAGAGCCAGCGAAGGGCCACCGCCAGGGCCACCACTACGATCACCTGGGCGTAGATGGTCTGGCTCATGAGCTTTCCGAAGTCCAGCAGGAGCTGGGTGGCCTTGGGCATGTCAATCCCGCTGCCTTCGTAGACTTCGGCAAACTTGGGCAGCACCACGTTGAAGATCACCACCAGGGCGATGAGGAGCACGAAACAAAGGAAGCTCGGATAGATCATGGCTTCCACGATCCGCCGACGGCTCTGCTGGGCGAACTTCTGGAAGGCCAGCCAGCGGGCGATGACCTCGGGAAGGGTGCCGCTTCGCTCACCCGCCACCACATTGGCCCGGTAGACCGCTGGGAAAGTGCCCGCGCGCTCCAGAGCTTCGGAGAAGGCCAAGCCTTCGGTCAGTCCTGCTACCACCTGATCCAGGGAGCTTCGGAGCAGGGCATCCTTGCCGTGTCCCACTAGCAGTTCCAAGGCCTGGAGCAGGGGGATACCCGCCTTGAGGAGGGCCAGAAGTTCCTGGTTGAACAGGATGAGGGGTTCGGCGGCGAGGGTTCGCCTGCGGCGGAAGTCCAGGGCGGCCCGGCGCACTTCCAGGGGAAAGTTGCCCTCGGCCTTGACCCGCTCCCGGATCTCCTCAGCCGCGCTTCCCTCGAAGTCCCGCTTGAGGACTTCGCCGCCAGGGGTGGTGTAGGTGACCGTGAACCTCATGGGACCTTGCAAAGGAGTGAATGTTGAGGATAACCGCAAAGGCCGGAGCCTCGTAGACTGGCTGAATGAGACTGGATGGAGCCTTCATGCGCATTCGCCCCGTGGTTCTGATGCCTGCCCTGGTCCTGAGCCTCCAGGCCCAACCCCCTATCCAGGTGGGGCTTGAGGCGCCGGCGCTCCTGGACCTGAGGGATGCGGCGGCGGCGAGTCTGGTTCCCGGGGATGCCCGGGATTCGGCCCGCCTGGAAGCGGTCCGGTTGGCCTGGGGACCCCGTATCGCCCCCATGAAGGGGGTACCGTCCGTCCGCATCCTCCTGCCTGCCCGGGAAGCCGATCGCCTCCCGCTGCTGTTGGCCGCCAGTCAGGCTCTGCGGGCCCAGACCCCCGGCCAGGCCCTCTATCTGGCCTACGATCCGGAGGCTCCGGCCCTCATGGCCGAAAGCGCCTGGGGTGCCGTCGAGGGGGGCTACCTGGGGGGCGAATCCCTGGGAGGAGATCCCGGAAGCTGGGCCAGGACCCTGGCAGCGGCCCAGGGGCAATTCCCCGGACGTCCGTGTTTCCTGTGGCTTCCCCGGGACCCTGGGCCCGAAGCCTCGGCACTCCTCGGGGATGGCGGTCGCCTGGTGGTACCTGCCGACGGGGCTGCGGCCCGCCTGGCCTCCCACATCCCTGCAGGTTTTGATGAAGTCGAAGGCGGAAGGGGGGATCTGACCCTGCGGAACCGGGCTGGGAAGGCCCTGCGCTGGCGCTGGTCGGAGGGTGAATGGCGGCCCAGCCCACTTCCTGGCTCCCGCCACGAGGTGGCCGTCACGGCCGAAGCTGATTACGACATCCCGGCCCTCATGGCCCGCATGAGGGCCACCCAGTTGCGGGACCGCAGCGCCCTGACGACCCAGGAGGGGCGCCTGGACGTGGAGCTCCATCTCCAGGGAGAACAGGGGCGGGGGATGGATCTGGGCTTCGGATTCCTCTGCTTCGAAAAGGCCGGGGAAGGGGAGGAACTTCTTCAGGAGGAAGTCCGCTTCAACGGGGTGAAGGCGAATCTGGCAGCGGGACTCCAGGTGCCCATTGTCGAGAGCCGCACCAGCATTGCCGCGCCAGTGGCCTTGATTCTGACGGAGCGCTACCGCTATGAGGACGGCGGGGCCGAGGGACGGGGCCGCCGCCGGGTGCGCTTCCGTGCCGTGGACAAGGACCCCCTGCTGTACGAGGGGGAACTGCTGGTGGACGAGGCCACGGGGCGCATTCTGGAGGAGCGCAGCGAGCGCAGCGGGCTGCCGGGGATGGTCAAGTCCGAACGCCGGGTGCTGACCTACGGGGAGCCCTCCCCAGGGCTGTGGAAGGTCATGGAGACCCGGACCTTCGAGCGCTGGGTGACCCCCGGTGGCGTGGCCCAGGTCCAGCGCCATCTGGTCTACTCCCAGGTCCGGGTGGGAGATCCGGGCTTCGAAAAGGCCCGGGAGAGCGCCCGGGGCTCCAAGGCCACCATGCTCAAGCAGACGGTGGAGGGGATGCGCTACTTCGTCAGACAGGATGACGGATCCCGAAAGGTCGAGGAGAAGGCCCGCAGCTCGGGCAAGGGCCTGGGGCTGGTGCTGCTCATGGATCCGGGCCAGTCCATGCCCGTGGTGCCCCTGGGGGGCCTGGCCTACTTCGACTTCAATGCCCTGGACCGGGGCATCCAGCTCAGCGCCGTCACCGCTGGGGTCTTCAATGCCGGGTCCGTGGCCGTGCCCAATGTGGCTGCTGGTTTTGATCTCGAGGCCCAGGCTCTGATCATGCTCCTGCCGGGCACGGAACGTCCGGTGCGGCAGGGCAAGCTGCTGGACAGCGAAGGGGTGGCCCGCACCTACGGCGCCCTGAGTGTAGGCGTGGCCCGGGATCTGGGCCTGGGCTTCCGTTTGGAGGTGCGTCAAGGTTTTAATTATGATCATTTCATGATGTGTGAAAAGAAATACCGGACGCCGGATTTTGCCTTGCCGCCTTCGGGCTGGACCCTGGAGTCCAGGGGGACCCTGCGCTGGCAGTTTCGGGGTTTCCACGCCTCGGGCTACTACGGGGCGGGTCAGCGACCCGAGGGGACCTACGGCACCCCTGACGCCCTTCAGGCCGTGCCCGAGGAAGGTGCTTTCCGCCGCTGGGGAGGCGGCCTGGGTTATGACCTGTCCCTGCCAAGCCGGTCCTGGCTGAGCTTCGCCGGGGGGTACGCCGGGGGACGGGGTTTCGATCGCTTCAAATCCCTGTCCGCCAGCGGCTTCGGCGGGGACGTGCGCATTGCCGGGATCCGGGGAGATGCCATCAGTGCGGATGCCATCCGCTACGCCAAGCTGGGCTATACCTTCCCGCCGCTCCCGAGCTTCCGGCTGAGTCTGAGCCTGGACCATGCCCAGCTGCGCAATCTGGACGATCACCGGGACTACGGTTTCACGGGGCTGGGAGTGGCGGGCGATCTGCCGGGCTTCTGGTGGTTCACCACGGTCCGCCTGGATCTGGGAATCGGTCTCCGGAGCGACCTGCCGGATGCCAAGGCTGTTCAGGGAACCGTGACACTTCTGAGGCTCTTCTGATCCAGAATTCGGGATCCCCGGAGGTCCCGTGAAACCCGTCTACGCCCTTGCCCTTGGCATTCCTGTGATGGCCCAATCCGTGAACCCCGACCAGCTCCGTGCCGACCAGTTCCTGAAGCTGGTGAACGCAGGCTACCAGGCCCTCACCTACGTCAATCAGGAGGCAGTCTGGAAGTCCGTGACGGACGTGAAGCCCGAGCACGACGCCGCCGCCGAGGCTGCGGGGCGGGCCTATGCGGCCTTCAACGGCAGTCCGGCCCTCATCTCCGAGGCCCGGGAGCTGCTGAAGCACCGGGAGAAGCTGAACCCTGTGACGGTCCTCGAACTGGAGCACGTGCTCTTCAACGCCGCCGAGGGACCCATGACCAATCCTGGGGTGACCCAGGCCCGCATCGCCGCGGAAACGGCCCAGAACTCCACCCAGAATGGCTTCGTCTGGAAGCTGGAAGGGAAGGCCATCACGGCCAACGAGATCGATCGCAGGCTCCAGGAGAGCAACGATCTGGAGGAGCGCCTCAAGGTCTGGACCGTCTCCAAGGAGAACGGCCCTGCCCTGAGGGCCGGCCTACTGAAGCTCCGGGACCTCCGCAACGGCTGCGCCCGGGAGCTGGGCTACTCGGACTACTTCGCCCTGCAGGCGGCCCGCCACGGCATGAGCAGCGCCGAGATGCTCAAGCTTCACCGGGACTTCCTCGAAGTCCTGAAGCCGCTTTACGTCGAACTGCACACCTGGGCCAAGTTCGAGCTGGCGAAGAAATACAGACAGCCCGTGCCCAGCGGGGCCATCCCGGCCCACTGGATCAACAACCGCTGGAGCCAGGAGTGGACCGGCATGGTGGGCGGGGTGAACTTCGATCCCTACTTCAAGGCCTGGAAGGCCGAGGACATCACCCATACCGCCGAGAAGTTCTTCGTCGGTCTGGGCTTCCCCAAACTGCCGGAAAGCTTCTGGGCCAAATCGGACCTCTATCCCATCAAGCCCGGGGAGGACCGCAAGAAGAACAGCCACGCCTCCTGCTGGCACCTGGACCTGGACCAGGATGTGCGCTCCCTCATGAGCGTCGAACCCAACTTCCAGTGGTTCAGCACGGCCCACCACGAGTTCGGGCATGCCTACTACCAGTTCGCCTATTCCAACCCCGCCGTGCCGCCCCTGCTGCGGGATGGTGCCACGACGGCCTTCCATGAAGGCGTCGCCGAGCTGATCTCCCTGGCCACCCGCCAGGTCCCCTACCTCAAGACCGTGGGCGTCCTGCCCCAGGACTTCAAGGCCGACGAGAAGCGGATCATGCTGGCCGAGGCCCTGGAGACGGCTCTGCCCTTCATGTTCTGGGCCAGCGGCACCATGACTGAATGGGAGGCGGAGTTCTATGGGGGGAACCTGCCCGCCGACCGGCTCAACCAGCGCTGGTGGGAACTGGTGAAGGACAAGCAGGGCGTGGTGCCCCCCAGTGCCCGGGGCGAGGCCTTCTGCGATCCGGCCACCAAGACCCACATCAATGACGCCCCGGCCTACTACTTCAACTACGCCATCGCCTTCGTGATGAAGTACCAGTTCCACGATTATGTGTGCCGCAACATCCTCAAGCAGGATGTCCACGGCGCCAACTACGCCAACCACCCCGAGATCGGGGCCTGGATGAGGACCTGGCTCTCCAAGGGCGCCAGCGAGGACTGGCGTACCCTGCTGAAGACCGCCACGGGCGAGGAGCTGAGCACCCGGGCCATGAAGGCCTACTTCGAGCCCCTCACCCAGTGGCTTCAGGCCGAGAACGCCCGACACATGAAGGAGCACCCCGAACTCAAGAAGGGGTGGTAGGGCAGGGCCTCAGGGCTTGAGGCTGCTTTCCCAGGCCCGTCGCTCCTCCGGAGTATCCAGGTCCATCCACTCCGGTCCCGCCACCTCCAGAATGCGGTGGGGCAGGTGGTCTACCAGGGCGTAGACGCTCTTCTCCTGGCGCTCGGCGAGCGCCGGGAGGAGTTCGCCCGGGAGCCAGCTCCCCATGTACTGGAGTCGATCCCCGTGGCGTCCCAGGGTCCAGGCCCTTTCCCCTGTGGCACGCCGATGCCAGTCCGCCAGGGCTGCCGGGGTCCAGCGCATCTGGTCGCAGGCCGCGATCCACCACCAGTCGACGGGGGCCTTTTCCAACGCGGCCCAGACCCTCAGGGCCACCCCTGGGCCCTGGCGGGGATCTTCCACCACCGGCAGTTCAGGCCGGTCGGGCACCGGGTTGCCCAGCACCCGGATCTGGGCCCCCGGAAAGGCCTCCTCGAAGACGCGCACCAGATGGCCCGACCAGGAGCCCCCACCCGGAAGGGCGATGGCGTGCTTGGGTTCCCCCATGCGGGAGCCCTGGCCTCCAGTGAGCAGGAGAAGACCATGGGAGGGCTGGGTG
>JAFNAB010000092.1 GCA_017859955.1 Holophagaceae bacterium | reverse complement strand
CTCCACGACGAGTTCCATCACCTGCCTCATATCGTATTAGCCGCCGAGGAGGTCTCCCGGGGTACCGTGATCGCCGCCCAGCGGGTGGGCATCAGTCAGCTGCTGGTGAAGCCCTACGCCCTGGACGAAGCCTTCAACGCGATCCTTGAGGATCTGCTGGACTAGCGCGACATCCCCGAAATCGCTTAAATAATTCTGGTGCTGGGGATGTCGCACTTCCATGACGCGCCATTAGCGCTTCCCACAGGCCTTGAGGGCCTCTGGGAGCGCCTCGCACAGGCTGGGGTGGGGGAAGACCTGTTCCATGGCCTCCTCCAGGCTGCGGCCCAGCAGGGCGCCCCCAATGGCCACCAGCTCCGTGGCCTGGGGCCCGAGGATGTGGACCCCCAGCAGTTGACGGGTCGAGGCTTCGGCCACGACCTTGACGAAGCCGTAGGGCTCGCCGGCGATGTGGGCCTTGAGGATGGGGAGGAAGGCGGCGCTGCCGGTCAGGACTTCGTGGCCCCGGGCCCTGGCCTGGGCCTCACTGAGGCCGACGCACCCCGTTTCTGGATCTCCGTAGGTGCAGGTAGGGATGCGGTCATAGTCGAGGGGGCGGGGGCTGCCCTGGGCCGCGGCCTCTGCGGCCAGGACGCCCTCGGCGGAAGCCACATGGGCCAGCATGGGGGTGTTCACGAGGTCCCCGATGGCGTAGAGGCCGGGTTCGGCGGTCTCCATGAGGGGATTCACCCGGATGAAGCCGCGCTCAAGCTGGGCGGCGGTATGTTCGAGGCCCAGACCCTCGGTGGCAGGGCCCCGACCTACCGCCACCAGGAGGTGGCTGGCGGCGAGTTCCCCGGGCTTGGCACCTTCGAGTTGGCAGAGGACCTGCCCCTCGCGCACCTCAGCCCGGACCAGCCGAGTGCCGACCCGGATATCCATCCGGTGGCGCCGTGCCAGGAGCTTGGCCAGTTCCAGGCCGATGGCCGCCTCCTCCAGGGGGAGCAGGCGGTCCAGGGCCTCCACCAGGGTGACCTTGGAGCCAAGGCGTACGAAGGCGGAAGCGAACTCCACACCGATGGCCCCTCCGCCGAGGATGACGAGGTGGGAGGGGAGTTCCCGCAGTTCCAGGAGATGGTCGCTGCTGAGGATGCGCTCACCATCAGGCTGCAGCCCTGGCAGCAGCTTGGGGCGGCTCCCGGTCGCCAGGATGATGCGGGGCGCTTCGAGAGTGTCCTCGCCAAGGCTCACCCTGCCCTGCCCCAAGAGCCGTGTCTCGGCCTGGAACACCGTCACGCCATGCTGCTTCATGAGGAACTCGATGCCCTTGGCCCCCCTGAGCACCATCCGATCCTTCCGGGCCAGGATGGCGTCAAGGTCCGGCCTCAGGGTTCCGGCTTCCGGTCCAAGGATGCCGAACTCCTTCAGTTCCCCGCCCTGTTCCAGGCGCCGGGCTGATTCCAGCCAGGTCTTGGCAGGAATGCAGCCCCGCCGGAGACAGGTGCCCCCCAGGCCTGCGGGATCCCGCTCCAGCAGGGCGACCCGGAGCCCCAGCTCGGCTCCCCTGAGGGCGGCCGCCGTGCCTCCGGGGCCAGAACCGATGACGAGGAGATCGAAGGTATCCATGCCCTACTTTTCGGGCAGCACCTCGGCACCCTTGATCCTGAGGGCGTACTCCGGCACATCCTGCATGCCCCGGCGCCAGACCGTGCGGACCTTCTCGATCTTGTCGACCACTTCAAGACCCTCCACGACGCGGCCGAAGGCGCAGTACCCATAGCCGGAGGTCGTCGGCGCCTTGTAGTCCAGGGCCGGATTGTCCACGGTATTGATGTAGAACTGGGCCGTGGCGCTCTGGGGGTCTTCCATGCGGGCCATGGCGATGGTGCCCCGGGAGTTCTTGAGGCCCGCGACATAGGTGGCCGGAGCTTCATTCTGGATGGGGCTGTGGGTGGCCTTCTCGGTCATGTCTTCGGTGAAGCCGCCGCCCTGGATCATGAACCCGGGGATGACGCGATGGAAGATGGTTCCGGCGTAATGGCCCTCCTTCACATAGCGCAGGAAGTTGGCCACGGTGACCGGGGCCAGGCCCGGCTCCAGTTCGACCACGATGGGGCCGTAGCTGGTTGTGAGCTTTACCCTGGGCTTGACGGTGGGCACCGGTGCCGGGGCTGCGGGGGCGGACGCCGCAGGCTGGGCCGCACGCTTCTCACCGCCGTTGGCGCAGGAGGGCATGGCCAGGACGCTGAGGGAAAGGCAGAGGAGGCTGAGTCGCATGGAGGAACTCCTGTTGCTTTAGGTTAGGCACAAGGGGCGAGTGCGGCCCCGGGGGAGCGCAGAATCGGTGAGCGGAGGGGTGAGGGTCGGCGGCGAGGAGTGCGGCTCCGCCGCACGAGGAGCGGGGGTCCGGGGGGACGCAGAGTGCGAAGCACGGGCGGTCCCCCCGGAACAGCATCAATGCTTCAGTCTCCAGAGATCCAGCCCCAGCACCAGAGCCATCAGCCCGATGAGGATGAAGAAGCCCACCGTGAGGATCCGCTCTTTGAAGCCCAGGGAAAGGTCCCGCCGACGCAGCTTCTCAACGATGAGGATCAGCATGTGCCCCCCGTCCAGGAAGGGGATGGGGAGGGCGTTGAAGATGGCCAGATTCATGGAGATGAAGGCCGTCAGCTGGAGATAGTTCTCCCAGCCCGTCTTGGCGGCGCGGCTCCCGGCCTTGATGATGGCGATGGGCCCGCCGATCTGTTTGACGCTGGCCTGGCCGCTCACCAACTGCCATAGCGAATTGAGGATAGCCGTGGCGGAGTGGAAGGTTTCGGTGGCCGCCATGGGAATGGCCCGCAGAGGGTCCAGAGCCTGGAAAGGGCGCCGCGTGGTCGTGAAGGCTGATGGGCTGAACTGGATGCCGAGCTTGCCGGACCCGCCGCTTCCCTGAGGGGTGACCTGGAGGCGCAGGGGCTTGCCTTCCCGTTCCAGCTGCAGATTCAAGGGCTGTCCAGCACGGCTCTGGATGTAGGTGACGGCCTCCTGGGTGGTGGCACCGGGAAAGCGCAAATCCCCCAGGACCTGGATCTGATCCCCGGCCTGGAGACCTGCCTTTTCCGCGGGCATGCCCTTGATGACCTCCTGGACCAGGAGGGGGCTGGGCTGGGCGTGGACCTCGATGATCCTGATCTGGCTGAGGGCCACCACATAGATCAGGACGAAGGTGCCGAGAATGTTGGCCAGGATGCCGCCCGCGTAGAAGAGGAAGCGCTTCCGGGCAGGCTGCTTCAGGAAGCCATTGGGATCCTCTGCGTCCGGCTCTTCGGGGTTGTAGCCCGCGAGCTTGACGTAACCTCCCAGGGGGAGGATGGAGAGACGCACATCCGTCTCATTCCACTTGAAGCCGATCAGCCGGGGGCCGAAACCCAGGGAGAAGACCTCCACGGGCATCCCCATGCGCTTGGCCATGAGGAAGTGACCCAGCTCATGGATGAAGATGAGTCCACAGATGAGGACGATGGGACCCAACACTCCCACCCCAGGGATGGCCAGGGCGAGGAAGAGGACCGGAAGAGACAGGGCGTGGGGCAGGAACCGCTTCATTCAAATCCTTCAGCAGGTGTGCTTTTCGATCCAGGTGCGGGCTCGCAGCCGCGCCGCATGATCCGTATCAAGAACCTGTTCCAGGGAGTGGACAGGTTCCGTGGCCAAGGAGGAAAGGGTATCGCGGTTACAGGCTGCGATATCCCAGAAGCCGATGCGCCCTGCCAGGAAGGCCGCCACGGACTCCTCGTTGGCTGCATTCAGGATGGCCGGAGCCGTGCCCCCCGCCCGCAGCGCCTCATAGGCCAGGGCCAGGCAGGGGAAGCGTTCCAGGTCAGGTACCCCGAAGCTCCAGGTGCGCAACTGGTCCCAGTCATAGGGGGCGACTGGGCCCGGCAGGCGATCGGGGTACAGGAGGGCATATTGGATGGGGTGCTTCATGTCGTTGCCGCAGACCTGGAGCTGGTAGCTGCCATCGGTGAAGCCCGCCATGGCGTGGACCTGGCTCTGGGGGTGGACCGTCACCTGGATCTGATCGGCCTTCAGGGCGAAAAGGACTGCGGCTTCGATGACTTCCAGACCCTTGTTCATGAGGGTGGCGGAATCGATGGTGATCTTGGGTCCCATCTTCCAGGTCGGGTGGTTCAGGGCCTCCTCCACCGTGGCGGCCTGGATGCGCTCCAGGGACCAATCCCGGAAGGGCCCTCCACTGGCGGTGATGCGGACTTCCCGGATGGTTTCCAGGGGGCGCCCCGCCAGGAGCTGGTGGAGGGCGGCATGCTCGGAGTCCACCGGAAGGAGTTCGCCGCCTCCCGCCTCCAGGGCCCTCAGCATCAGGCTGCCACCCACCACCAGGGATTCCTTGTTGGCCACGCAGACCCGGCGACCGGCCCGGAGGGCGGCCTCTGTGGAGGCCAGTCCTGCGGCGCCCACGATGGCGGCCACCACCGTATCGGCCTCTGGGTGGAGAGCGCAGGCCATGAGTCCTTCGGCACCCCAATGAATGTGGGGCTTGTAGGTGAGCAGGCCGGCCAGGGCGCGGGCATCCGCCTCTTCCGCCACCGAGACGCAGGAGGGTTTCCAGCGCTCACACTGCACTCTCACCAGTTCAAGGTTGCGTCCGGCGGAAAGAGCCACCACCGAAAGCCGATCCGGATGGGCCTCCACGACATCAAGGGTGGAGGTCCCGATGGAACCGGTGGAGCCAAGGACCGCGATGCGTCTCATATCTCTAATTCAATCCGTGCACGAAATGGACATAGGCGTAGAGCGCCGGGGCCGTGAAGACCAGGCTGTCCACCCGGTCCAGCATGCCGCCGTGTCCAGGGATGCCCATCATGCCCATGTTGGAGTCCTTGACGTCGGCGCCGCGCTTCCAGGTGCTCTCGGCCAGATCACCGAGCTGCCCCAGGATGCCCAGGAGCAGGCCCAGGGCGATGGCGTCCACGGGGCTCCAGTCGGGACAGACAAAGGCCTTGATGATGAAGGCGCCGATGAGGTTGCCCGCCAGGTTGCCCGCAGCGCCCTCCCAGGACTTCTTGGGGCTCACCTTCGGGGCTAGCTTGTGGCGGCCGAGGAGTGTCCCCACGAAGTAGGCCGCGGTGTCCCCGAACCAGGTGATCAGGTAGAGGGCCAGGATCAGCCGCCCGCCGGTGTTGGAGCGAGTGGTGGTGTTGAACATGAAGAGCTTCATCTGGAAGCCCAGGCCCAATCCCAGGTAGAGCACAGAGAGCCAGGTCACTGCCTGGTTGGGCAGAGCGTTGGGAAGGGGGTCTTTCCGGAAGAGCAACATGCCGAAGTGGATCAGGAGGCCGGTGATGGCCAGGGCCAACCAGAGAGGGAGCGGATCTTCCGTTCCGACAAGGAAAAAATGAACCAATAATAGCCATGCGCCCAGGGTGCCCGCCACTTCGGACGGGTTCAGGCCCGTCTTGCGCCCCATGGCGGTCATTTCCCGCACGCCCATCCAGGTGGCCAGCGCGAGGAGTCCCAGGTAGATGATCTTGGAGACCTGACTCTCACCGAAGTAGAGGAGGGTCAGGAAGCCTGCGGCGAAGACGAGGGCGGAGCCGACCCGTGTCGCGAGGTTCTTGCGGTCCAAGGTCCTGCGGGGCTGGCTACTCATGCGGTCTCCATCAGAGGCCCCCGAAGCGTCGCTCGCGGGAGGCATAAATATCCAAAGCCGCCATGAAACGGTCGGCGTGGAAATCGGGCCAAAGGCAATCGGTGACGTGAATCTCGGCGTACGCCACCTGCCAGAGGAGGAAGTTGGAGAGGCGCAGCTCTCCAGAAGTGCGGATCAGGAAGTCCACATCGGGGGCACCGGAGGTCCACAGGCGGGCTGCCAAGCTTTCTTCGGTGATTTCCTCGGCTGAAAGCCCATCCCTGACGCATCGGCGGGCCGCCTGAACGATCTCTAGTCGGGAGCCGTAGTTGACCGCCAGGTGGAAGGTCAGACCGGTGTTGGCGGCCGTGCGGGCCTCCAGGGTCTGGATGTCCCGCTGAACCCCATCGGGGAGCCCTTCCATGGCCCCGAGGTGCTGGAATCGGATGTTGTTGGCCATCAGTTTGGGGAGGAAGATCCTCAGGTACATCCGCAGAAGGGCCATGAGCCCCATGACCTCCAATGCCGGACGCTTCCAGTTTTCGGTGGAAAAGGCGTAGAGGCTCAGGTGCTTCACACCGGCCTGATTGGCGGCTTCGAGGATTTCCTCCGCCACCCGAACGCCCTCCTTGTGCCCCTTGATCCGGGGAAGCCCCCTCTGGGCCGCCCACCGACCATTGCCGTCCATGATGATGGCGACATGCTGTGGGATGCTCATGGCGTCACCCCCGCCGAAGCGTGAGCCAGAGCCCCCAGTGCCTCGCGTATCGGCGCAGCCGATACCGAAATGATGATGGCGACGTGCTGTGGCAATCCGCGCTCTGGACTTCCTGTGCTCAAGCTGGGGCTCCGTCGGGTCAAGTCAAAATGGGTCCGCGAATTCTATCACATGCCCTTCTTTGGCTCCTGCTAGGCTACTCATGACTCCCTATATGGATGGACCCTCATGGTTCAGTTCAACACACGCGCCAATGAGATCCTGCTGAAACTGGTCTACTACGGTCCTGGGCTCTCCGGGAAAACGACCAATTTGCAGGCTCTTCACGCTATGTGCCAGGAGGCGAGCCGGGGCGAGCTGTTCTCCGTGAACACTCAGGAGGATCGGACCCTCTTCTTTGATCTGCTGCCCATCAACCTGGGGTACATCTACGGCAACGCCATCCATCTTCAGATCTATACCGTTCCAGGCCAGGTCCAGTACGACGCCAGTCGGCGGGTCGTGCTGGGGGGCGCCGACGGCGTGGTCTTCGTGGCGGATTCCAGTGAAGCCAAGATGCAGGACAATGTGGATTCGCTCTCGAACCTCTACCACAACCTCAATGCCAACCGGCTGAACATCAAGCAGATCCCCTTCGTGCTTCAGTACAACAAGCGGGATCTGGCGGACGCGATGCCCGTCGGCGTCATGAACCGCCGCCTCAACTTCCGGTCTGTTCCCTACTTCGAGTCCGTGGCCAACCAAGGGGTTGGGGTCCTCGATACCTTCATGTCCATCGCCCGGGAGACGGTGAGCACCACCTTCCGGAAGTACCATCTGGACAAGAAGATCAAGGATTTCGACGAGATGCTCAATCTCATTGATACCAACATCCGGGCCAATATGCAGGAGCTGCCCCCGCCCTCCGAGCCCGCTGCCCAGCCACCTGAATCCACGGTGTTGAGGCATTCAGGGGTGAGCGTTTCGGATCTTGTGCCCGGGAAGGTGGCGGATCCCCAGGAGCTCCTGGAGGATGCCCTCAAGTCCAACATGGAGACGGCGCGCCTTTACTCCGAGCTCAAGCAGGTCAAAGACACCCTGGAGAAGAAGAACCAGGAGATGATCGGCCTCTGCACCCAGCTGGAGAAGGCCAATCAGGACAACATCAAGACGCGGCGCTATCTGGAGGGCCTCATCCAGAGCGTGGGGGAAGCTGTGGTCTCTTTTGCGGCGGATGGGCGGATCCTCACCTGGAACGCCGCCGCAGAGCAGATCTTCGGCTATACCCGCAGCGAAATCGTGGGCCATACCTTCCACCAGTTGACGCCCCAGCACCGCTCGGGTGAGTTGGCCCAGGTGATGGCCCAGGTCGGCCAGGGTCAGGTGCTGCGGGATGTCTCCACCACGCGGCTCCGGAAGAGTGGGACAGAATTCCCCTGCACCATCACCTATGCCCCCATCCGGGGCAATGAGGAAAAGGTTCTGGCCTTTTCCGCCCTGGTTCGGGATGTGGGAGAACAGCGTTTCCTGGAGCGGAAGGTACACGAACTGGAGGTCAGCTCCTCCCTGGCCCGGATCATGCCCCCCCTCTTTAATGAACTGGCAAACCGCCTGGCCCCCATCCTCCTCCAGCGTGGGCTGCTGATGGAGGAAAGCGCCAACACCGTGCAATCGTCGCGGATCGGCAAGCTGCTCCATTCCATCGAGTCCATCCTGAACCTGTTGAAGCCGCTGATGATGGTGCTCTCACCCTCCTCCCCCAGGAAGGAGGTGCATGGCCTCAATGCCCTGGTCCTGGAGGCTGTGAAGCGGATGGAGTCGGAATCCGCCGCTGCGGGGGTTGTGGTGGACAGTTCCCTGGACCCTTCCCTGCCGGATTGCGCCCTGGATGCCGACCAGGTGCGGGATGCCCTCTTCAACCTGGTTCGCAGCAGTGTCTACGCCGCGGCCAAATCCCCTGTAAAACGGGTTCGCATCGGTACCCGCCGCGTGGGCGAAACCCTTCAACTGGTGAGCCAGGATACGGGGCCTGCCATCGCTGAGGCTGACCGGGAAAGAATCTTTGAACTATCCGGAGCCTCCGACGTTGAATCCCTGGGGCTCGCTGCGGCGGCTGCCGTGGTCCGATCCCACGACGGCCGTATCTCTGTCCGCAGCCAGCAGGGGATCGGGAATGCCTATCTTGTGGAGTTCCCGATGTCGGTCGCGGTCTCGGCCCCGACCCAGGTGAACGGGGTCCAGGGCAGGAGCATCCTGGTGGTGGATGACGAGCCCTTCCTGTTGGAGTGCCTGGCGGATGCCCTGGAATCCTGGGGCTATCGCGTGACCTCCTGCGCTTCCGGGGAGGAGGCGGTTCAGGCCCTGGAGGCCGCAAGCTTCGATCTGGTCATCTCCGACATCCGGATGCCTGGCTACTCGGGCATCCAGCTTTATGATTGGATATTGAAAAACAAGCCAGAGGTTGCCGGGCGCATCATCTACACCACGGGGGATGCCTTCGACCCCGAGACCCGCTCCTTCCTTGAGACGCACTCGCTGCCCAGCCTTGGCAAGCCCTTCGATCTCCGGAAACTCAAGGACTCTTTGGCCGGCATGAGACTCAGCGGCGAGTAGGGGCCGCCCGCGCTACCCCCTGGCTGCCGAAAGCGGCTATGGTTGAAGTGGCCATTTCCTACTAGGAGAAACCATGAAATACCGTTGGGTTTTCTTGCTGGCTTCCGGAGCCCTCCTCTTTGGGCAAGGCCTGCCCCAGGCCCGGGAGCTGGAGCGCCTGGGTGAAGGTGGGCGCGAGGTGCTGGTGCTGGGCCTGGAGGCTCAGGGCTTCGATAAGCTTCGTCCGCACCAGCGCAAGTTCGCCTATTACCTCTACCGGGCCGCCATCGCCGGAAACGATATCACCTACCTCCAGAACCATCGCTTCGCTCTGGATATCAAGGAACTCTGCGAGGTGCTCTATACCCATCGCGAGGGCATGGACCCGGAGATCCTGGCAGGTCTGGAGGACTACCTCAAGCAGGTCTGGGTTCACCATGGCCAGTACCGCCACTGGGACCATGTCAAGTTCGTCCCCGCCAAGCTGAGCTTCACCCAGCTCCAGCAGGCGGTGAAGACGGCCAAGAAGAACGGAGCCCAGTTCCACTTCTCCAAGGACGAACCCGTGGAGCGCGCCCTGGTGCGCCTCAAGCCCCACATCTTCGACCTGAAGGTGGAACCTGTACTGGTGAATCTGGCTCCGGGGCAGGACCCCGTCAAGACCAGCGCCAGCGGTCTCTATGATCCCGGGCTGACCCTCAAGGAGATCCAGGCGCTGCCCCAGGAGGCCCAGACGCGTCTCAATGTCCGTTTCGGTCGGAAGGGCAAGCGGGTGGTGGCGGAGCCTTTCATGATCGGTGGGGTATACGGGGAACAGCTCGATCTGGTGGCCTTCTGGCTGCGAAAGGCTGCCCAGTACGTCGACAACGAGATGGTGGAAAAGGAGATCGGGAAGGACGGCGTCAAGGTCAAGAAGATGCGCTACGAGCCGGTCGCCCTCCAGAAGAAGGCTCTGGACGAGTTGGTAGCCTATTACGAAAGCGGCGATCTGGCGCGCTTCCAGGAGCATTGTGTGGCCTGGGTGCAGACCAAAGGTGCGGTGGACTATCTCAACGGCTTCCACGAGGTCTACAAGGATCCTCGGGCCGTCGTGGGGAGTTTCGAGGCCAATGTCTCCCTCCGCCAGGACTCGGAAGCCCTGGACCGCCTGAGCCAGAATGCCCTCTACTTCGAAGGAAAGATGCCCTGGAAGGATGCCTGGAAGCGGGCCAAGGTGGACCCCCCCGTGGCCATCAGCGTCCAGGCCCTGGTGGAGACCGGGGATGCGGGCCCCATCAGCCCAGCGGCCTACAACCTTCCCAACGGGAACGAATTCCGCAAGCAGCACGGTTCCAAGAATGTGGTTCTCCAGAACGTGATGCTGGCCGATAGCCCCGAGATCCGGCAGAAGACCCTGGAGGCCTTCTACCTGCCCGAAGACCAGGAGCTGATCAAGAAGCAGGGAGATCAGGCCCGCCTCTGGCAGGTCTACCTCCACGAGGTCATCGGTCATGGCAGTGGCCAGCCGGACGCCTCCCTTGAGGGGGCCGACCCCTCCGTAAAGCTGGGCGGGGTCTACAGTGCTCTGGAGGAGTGCCGGGCCGAGGCCGTGGCCCTCTACCAGGTGGCAGACCCGAAGCTGGTGGAGATCGGTGCCGTCAAGCTTGAGGACCAGCCGACCCTGGCACAGGCCATGTACCTCCAGCTCCTTACGCGGCAGCTGCGGGCCAACGGGGAAGCCACCGGTGATGTCCTGCGCAGCGCCCATCGACGTGGGGGGCAGGCCATCCTGAACTACCTCACCCAGCCCGGGAAGGACTTCGGGGTAGCCGTGGTCGAGAAGGAGGGGCGTTTCTACGTGCAGGTTGCGGATGCCCAGAAGGCCCGGATCGGAGTGGCCGAGGTCCTGGACAAGCTGCAGACCTGCAAGTCCATGGGCGATCGGGCAGGGGCCGAGGCCTTCTTTGAGAGCTACGGCAATAAAGTGAATCCAGCCTGGCAGAAGGATGTCCAAACCCGCCTGGCGGCCATTGGCCGTCCCCGGGAGACCGCCTTTGTCTTCCCGACCCTGGTGCCGGTGATGGAGGAAAAGAACGGTCGGGAGGTCCTGAAGGAGGTTCGTCTGGAGGCCAAGGAGACCCTGGCGGAGCAGATGTTGCGCTTCCGTTCCTGGGGGCGCAGCCGGGAGCTGGCGCCGAAGTAGGGCGTTCCCACGCGGAGGCGCGGAGAAGCGGAGGAAAAACAGGATTACTTTCCTTTCTCCGCGTGCTCCGCGCCTCCGCGTGGGACCTTCAGTCCTTGAAGCCGTCCGCCATGTCCACGACCGTCATGGTGCCGTAGGTCTTGTGAGCGCCGCTGGCGGCCCCGGCGATCCTGAAGTCCGGGTCGAAGATGTTCTTGCGGTGGCCCCGGTTCGCTACACCATCGTCGATGACGAGCTGGAGCATGGTCATCCGGGGCACTTCAGGGCCGTAATTGATGATCTCCCCGCAGACGCCCACCGGACCCTGGCGGGCAATGCGTTCCTGCAGGGTGCTGCCCGTGGGCCCACGATGCCCCGTCTGCCCCGTGGGTCCCTGCTCTCTCACCAGCTCCAGGGCGGATCGGAAAAGGCCCTCGGAGAAGGCCAGCGCTTCCAGGGGCTTCACGGATTCAAGGAAGGCCACGGCCTCGTCGAGGGCTGCGACGCCTTCCTGGGTCCGAATGGGAATGCGGTTCGGCAGACGCCAGAGGGTGCCATCGAAGTAGACCCGCAGGGCCTTCAAATACTCGGCGTAGGCCTTGGGATGCTGGCGGATCCGGTTGATCTCGATGACGACAGCCCGCTCCTCTGGAGTGGCACTGACAGGCTCCGGCTTGGGCACTGGAGGCATGGGCTCTTCGGGGCCCAATGCGAGCAGAAAGGGCAGGGCGGCCCAGAGCATCACGGCTCTTCTCTGCTGGGGCGGCCTTCGGGGTCGAACATGTACCCCACACTTCGTGCCGTATGCACCCAATGGGGGCGGTGGGGATCGGCCTCCATGGCTCTGCGGATCCTCACTATGAAGTTGTCTACCGTCCGGGAGGTCGGATAGGCCTCCTCACCCCAGACCTTGTCCAGGAGCTCGGTTCGGCTGATAACGCGTCCGGGCTGTTCCATGAGGAGCTTGAGGATCATGCACTCCTTGACCCCCAGCTGGAAGGGGCCGTGGGGACCGTCCCCGCAGTAGTTTTCGAAATCCACCCAGTGTGGACCAAAGCGCTGGCGTCCGGCCATGGCGCGATCCCGGTACCAGGCCTCCCGCCGGAGGATGGCCCGGATCCGGAGCAGCAATTCCCTGACCTGGAACGGCTTGCCCAGGTAATCGTCACCGCCGGTTTCGAAGCCGAGAACTCGGTCATCTTCGGTATTCTTGGCGGTGAGGAAGAGAATCGGAGTCCGGTTCTTGGCGGCCCGAACCCGATCGCAGACCGAGAAACCGTCCATGCCGGGCAGCATGACATCCAATAACACCAGGTCGTAGCTTCCCGACAGGATGCGCTGGAGGCCTTCATCCCCGCGCATGACCCAGTCACAGGTCATGTCTTCCATTTCGAGATTTAGCTTTACACCTTCAGCGAGGCTCAGTTCGTCCTCCACCAGGAGAATGTGGGCCTTGGTCATGGGAACCCCGTATAGATCAGCATTAGATCCTATCGTCACTCTGGGCATAGAATGAAGCGGTGGAGTACTTCATGGTTCAGCCCTACCTCAGTGTGGTCATCCCCATCTTCAATGAGGAGGAGAATATCCCCTCCTTATGGAAGCGGCTGTCCACCACGCTGTTGGCCCATTTCAACACCCCGGGGCGCGACTGGGAAGTGATCTTCACGGACGATGGCAGCCGGGATGGCAGCCTGGAGATGCTAACCGAGATCGCCGCGGGCGAGCCCAGGGTCTCGGTGGTGGAATTCAACCGGAACTACGGGCAGCACAGTGCGATCTTCGGCGCCTTCTCCCTGGTGAAGGGGCAGGTGGTCGTGACACTCGACGCCGATCTCCAGAACCCACCGGAAGAGATTCCCAAGCTGGTGGCCAAGATCGACGAAGGCTTTGATGTGGTCGGAGGCTGGCGGCAAGGACGGACTGAAAACGACAGCATCTTCCGGACTCTCCCCAGCAAGTTGGTCAATGCGGTCACCCGTAAGACCACCGGTGTTCGGCTGAACGACTACGGGTGCATGCTCCGGGCCTACCGCCGAGAGATCGTAGATGCCATGCTCCAGTGCCGTGAGCGGTCCAGCTTCATCCCCGCCCTGGCCAACAGCTTCGCCAAGCGGATCGCGGAAGTCCCGGTGGGCCACGCTGAAAGGGCAGCTGGCGAATCGAAGTATGGGATCTGGAAGCTGATCAACCTGCAGTTTGATCTGCTTACCAGCTTCAGCCTCCTGCCCCTCCAGATGTTGAGCGTGTTCGGGGTTCTCGTCAGCGCCCTGGGCATTGGCTTCGGCGTCTACCTCATGATCTATCGGATCCTGCACCCCGAGGGCAGCGTGGGCGGAGTCTTCACTCTCTTCGCCATCCTCTTCATCTTCGTAGGGGCCCAGTTCCTGGCCTTCGGTCTTCTCGGCGAATACATCGGCCGCATCTACCAGGAAGTCCGGGACCGTCCCCGCTTCGTGGTGAAGAAGGTCCATCGCAAAGCCTAGGACTGACGGATAGGGGCCTCCGCCCCCATCGAAGGCCGCTTGCGGCCGGGCGGTCCCTGACGGGTGCAAAGGCTTCAGGACATGCGCGGCAGGCTCTGCCTGCCAGGCATGTGGGGGCCCGGGGGGACGCAGAGTGCGAAGCACG
>JAFNAB010000091.1 GCA_017859955.1 Holophagaceae bacterium | reverse complement strand
GTCTCCAGGAAGAGGGCGGAGATCTGCTCCAGGCCCTCTTTCTTGGCCACGGAGGCGTAGAAGGTGTAGCGGTTCCGGGCCTGGGATTCCCCTGCAAAGGCCTTGAGAAGATTCTCTTCGGTACGAGTTCCTTTGAGTGAAGCCATGGTGCTCCTCCGTGATGAAGAATTTCGATCCTAGCCATCGGGTGATGGCTGGCGACAGGCTCCATGGTAACCCCGTAGGATGAATGGGGTGCTAACGGTAGACTGAAAAAATGGCACTTGAATCCGTCACCCCCATTCGCGTCCGCTACGCAGAAACCGATGCCATGGGCATCGTCCACCATGCGGTGTACCCCATCTGGATGGAGCTGGGCCGCTCCGATTGGCTGCGGGAGCTGGGCCAGAGCTACGCGGAATGGGAGGCCCAGGGCGTGATGCTGACGGTGGGTGAACTCAAGGTCAAGTTCCGGTCCCCGGCCCGCTATGACGAACTGGTGGAAGTGCGCACCCGCATGAAGGAAGGCGGACGCCGCAAGGTGGTCTTCGAATACGAAATCCTCCGCGATGGCGTGCGCCTGGTGGAGGGCGAAACCGTCCATCTCGTTGCCGGTCCCGATGGCCGCAGCCGGACCATGCCCGAACACCTGATCGAGTTCGTGAAGCGCGGGATCGGGGAAGCCTGAGGGCGGGGCTGTCCGGGGAACACGAAGCACACGAAGAAAAGACTCAGAAGCATACGGATCAATGACGTTGACCAAGGACAGGACACTCTGGTCGGCCCGCTTCCATTGCCCACCCAGCCGTGGCTATCCCCGTGCATCCCCGTTTATCCCCGGCCAATGATCTTTTGAGCCGGGGATAAACGGGGATAGACCTTGCCCTGTCCCCGGGGTCGACCCGATCGAGACGATGGGTGAGCGCTTACCTCAGTCCTTTTCCTGCCGGGAGGTGCGCAGCTCCGTGCAGGTGTCTCCGCGTTCAGCCTGATCCATCCCCGGCCACCCGCTTTTCTTCGTGTCCTTCCTTCATTCTTCGTGTGCTTCGTGGCCCCGCCGTGGCATTCGACCCGGAATGGTGGAAAACTGTAGGACTATGACTTCGCTGCGCCCCATCGCCCTGTTCAACACCTTGACCCGCAGGGTGGAGCCCGTGTCGCCCATCGAGCCGGGGGTCATCAGCCTCTACACCTGTGGCCCCACGGTCTACAACTTCGCCCACATCGGCAACCTCCGGACCTTCCTCTTCCAGGACCTCCTGAAGCGGACCTTCCAGGGGGCGGGCTATGAGGTCCGCCACTGCATGAACATCACGGATGTCGAAGACAAGATCATCCGGGACTCCCAGAAGGAGCTGGCGGAAGGGGCCAGCAACGAGGAGCGTCATCAGGCGATGAAGGCCCTCACGGATCGCTTCACCCAGGCCTTTTTCGAGGACCTGGCTGCCGTCGGCATTCCGACCGAGGGCTTCGCCTACCTGCCCCGGGCCACGGCCTACATTCCCCAGATGATTTCGCTCATTCAGACCCTGGCCGCCCGGGGCCTGGCCTATGAGCGGGAGGGCAGCGTCTACTACCGTGTCGCGGGTCTGCCCCACTACGGCTGCCTGGCCCATCTGGATCGCGAAGGCATGCAGCTCGGCACCTCCGTGGACGCCGACGAATACGACCGCGAATCCATCAGCGACTTCGTGCTCTGGAAGGCCACCAAGCCCGGCGAACCCTGCTGGGAGAGCCCCTGGGGCCCCGGTCGCCCCGGCTGGCACATCGAGTGCTCCGCCATGAGCATGGATATCTTCGGCCCGCGGCTGGACATCCACTCCGGCGGCATCGATCTGGTCTTTCCCCACCACGAGAACGAGATCGCCCAGAGCGAGGGCGCCACGGGCGAGAAGTGGGTCAACCACTGGGTCCATGGCGAGTTTCTGCTGGTCGAAGGCGAGAAGATGTCCAAGTCCCTGGGCAACTTCTACACCCTGCGCGACCTGGTGGAAAAGGGCTTCGACCCCATCACCTTCCGCTACGCCATCCAGTCCAACCACTACCGCAAGCTCCTGAACTTCAGCTTCGATGGCCTCAAGGCCGCGAAGAATGCCCTGGATCGCATCCGCACCTTCCGCAAGCGCATGGAGGGGGAGGGCAATGGGGCCGGGGAAGGTACCTGGAAGGAAGCCCTCGACCCCGTCGCCCGGGTCGAGAAGGCCCGGCAGGCCTTCTGGGAGGCCATGGCCGACGACCTCAACACCCCGGAGGCCCTGGCGGCCATCTTCACCCTGGTGAGCGACCTCAACGCCCAGGATGACCGCATCGCCCTGACCCGGGAGGAAAGGGACCTGGTGTTGGCCTTCCTGGATGAGACAAACGCCCTCTTCCGGGGCTGGCCCCACGCCGAGGACAATCTCGACGCTGAAGTGGAAGCCCTCATCGAGCAACGCAAGGCCGCCAAGGCCGCTAAGAACTGGGCCGAGTCTGATCGCATCCGGGACCTGCTGAAGTCCATGGGCATCCTCCTGGAGGATCGCAAGGACGGCACGGTGGGCTGGAAAAGGGCGTGAAGGAGACTGCATTGAACGCCAAGCCGCTTCCCTCCCTGGTTTCCCAGGGACAGATCCAGGCCCAGGTGATGGGCCCCCTCGGGGTCATCACCCTGAACCGCCCCAAGGCCCTGAATGCCCTGAGTCTGGGCATGATCCGGGATCTCACGATCCTGCTCCACCACTGGCGGCAGGATGAGGCCATCCAGGCGGTGGTGGTGCGGGGAGGCCGGATCGAAGGTCGGGCCCCGGTCTTCAGCGCCGGCGGGGATATCCGGGCGCTGCACGGGTGGGCTCTGGCGGGGGATGCCCGCATTGAGGACTTCTTCAACGAGGAATACGCCCTCAACCACCTCATCAAGTTCTACGGCAAGCCCTACATTGCCCTCATGGATGGCATCACCATGGGCGGCGGCATGGGGATCAGCCAGGGGGCCTCGCTCCGCATCGTCACGGAGCACAGCAGGCTCGCCATGCCCGAGACCCACATCGGCCTTTTCCCGGATGTGGGCGGAGGCCATTTCCTGAGCCACCTGCAAGGCTCCATGGGCGAATACCTGGCTTTGACGGGGCATGTGGTGGGGGCTGGGGACGCCCTGACCCTGGGCCTGGCGGACCAGTTCATGGCCTCCGCCTCGCTGGAAGGCATCCTGGACACCCTGGCCTCGGCCCCGGATCCCTTGGCGGCAGCCCGGGACCTCGCCCAGGCCCGACCCGAACCCGTTCTCCTGGAGGACCGGGACGCCATCGATCGCCATTTCGCCGGCGCCGATGTGGCGGCCATCCTGGCCTCCCTGGAGGGCGATGGGTCCCCCTTCGCCCGGAAGACCCTCGAGGTGCTGTCCAAGCGTTCACCCCTGATGCTGGCGGTGACCCTGGAGCTGATCCGCCGGGGCCGACACATGAGCCTGGTGGAAGACCTGAAGATGGAGCGCGATCTGGTGCGCCACTGCTTCCAGTTGCGCCGGGGTGCCGCCAGCGAGACGGTGGAGGGCATCCGGGCCCTGGTGGTGGACAAGGACCATCAGCCCAAGTGGAACCCCGCCACGGTGGCTGAAGTGACTCCGGAAATGGTGGCAGCCTATTTCGAGAGCCCCTGGACCGAGTGCGGGCACCCGCTCCGGCACATGGATTAATCGCGGGCGAAAAGATGCTGCCGTGACAGTCTATTCCGGATTGGAATAGCTGTATTCCCAAAAGGTATTTTACAAAAAGTTTCACGGGCCAAAAAATAGTCCAGACACTACAGCACAGTCAAAGGCTTTAGAGCAATCGCTGATTAATTCGATTTAATGGCGCATTGCTGCGGGATTGGTTTGGACGGGTATGCGCATGGTACGACCGCGCCTGGGCTTTGCCTGGGTGGGCCATGCCCTGGCTGCGGAGGGATATGGATATCGGATAGGCCTTGGATGCGTTTTTTGATCGCTTGGAGGATGGGTGGGCCACTTTCAAGCTCGCTGAGCTTTTGCCTTAATCAGGAGAAAACATGAACAAGATTTTGGGTTGTGTCATCGCCATGGGCCTCGTTTCCGGGCTTTCAGCTCAGGGCGCCCCCAAGAATATCGGAGGACTAGAGTTCTCAGGCTTCCTGCGCTACCGCTACGAATGGACCGAGAATCCCCGGCCCGTGGCCGAGGATGTCTACCTGAGCCAGGATGGCAACTACATCACGGGGCCGGCGGAATCCGGTAACGCGGGTGCCAATGCCAAGAGCGAGACGCGCACCAGCCTCTGGATCAACGTCGACAAGAAGTTCAATGGCAGGACCCGCTTCCACGCCGTGCTGCAGGGCGAGACCCTGAGCGGGCGGACCACCAAGTCTGCACTCGGCATCAAGCAGGCCTATGCCGCCACCAAGTTCGGTCCGGCCGAGTTCGCCCTGGGGCGTTTCATGCCCGAGATCGGGCTGGGGACGATCGGTGGTGCGCCGGTCAGCGATGGCGCCTGGCTCTCCTTGAATACTGACCTGGTAAGTTCCAATGTCTACCTCGTCAAGTGGGGCAACCAGGTGGACGCCTATACCTCCACCATCTACAACACTGCCTCGGCCACCTGTGTCTTCGGCGATCTGAAGGTCCGTCCCGTAAAGGGCCTGACCCTGTCGGTGGCCTACACGGCCGACGTGTCCTCCGACGCTGCCGAGAAGAAATACAAGTCCCTCGCAGCGGGTGCGGAGTACAGGTACGTCAGCAACAACATCCCCTGGTTCACCCTCTCTGGTGAATATGCCAAGAACACCGCCGAGAAGGCTAGGTCCTTCACGGCCCAGGCTGCCGATGGGACCATTGCACCTCTCCTCAGTGGCCTCTCCGCCAGCAAGGATCCCGTTGCCTGGTACGTCACTGCCAAGACCCTGGGGGCTCATCCCTTCCGTCCCGGCACCTTCGGTCTGGCCCTCCAGTACCGCAGGGCCGATGCGGGCTTCGACATCCTTGGCAACGCCAACCCCATGGTGTGGAACAACCCCATGAACTGGAGTTCCCCCTCTCCGGCTGGCATCGCCGACAACCACAAGGGCTTCGAGCTCTCAGGCGAGGTCACGGTCTTCGAGGGGACCATCCTCAAGGCCGCCTACGGTTTCATGAAGACCACCGATCCCCTGGCCTTCAAGGATCTCGGCTCCATGGGGCATGTTGTCGTGCCGACGGCGGGGGTCCCCTACTACCAGGTGGCCGGCTCTGACAGCCAGAAATACCTCACGGCCCAGGTCGTCTACCTCTTCTAGTTCCCGAAACCAGATGCCGACGGCTCCGGGCTCCCCGGGGCCGTCGGCCCTTCGGCCATGGGCCGGTTGATTCATGCCATCAGGAAGGAGCATGGAATGAGCACTACCATCCACGAATTGAGGCGCCATGCCTCGCTGGGTCGCATGACCCTGCTGGTCTGCCTGGGGGCGGCCCTGGCACTGCCCGCCGCAGGGCAGGCGCCTGCTCCGGCCCCCGCCCCGGCCCAGGTTGCGGCCAAGCCCAATGTGGTCGTCATCGTCCTGGACGATCTGGGCTTCGCGGACCTGGGGGCCTTCGGCTCCGAGATCAGGACCCCCAACATCGACAAGCTGGCCGCCCAGGGCCTCCGATACAACAACTTCAACGTCTGCCCCGTCAGTTCCCCCACCCGGGCCTCGCTGCTCACCGGCCGGGACAACAATGCGGTGGGCATGGGAAACGTAGCCAACGTGGACCTGGGGCCCAGCCGACCCGATATGCGCGGCCGCATCTCCCACAACGCCGCCACGGTGGCCCAGGTGCTCCAGGACAGCGGCTATGGCACCTACGCCGTGGGTAAGTGGCACGCGGCACCCCTGAACAGCTGCACCCCTGCCGGGCCCTTCGACTACTGGCCCCTGGCCAAGGGCTTCGGGCGCTACTACGGCTACCTGGATGGCGAGACCAACCAGTTCTTTCCGCAGCTGACCGAGGACAACCACTCCCTGCCGGTCCCGCAGAAGCCTGGCTACCACCTCTCCGAGGACCTGGTGGACCACGCCTGCCAGTTCCTGACTGACCACGTAGCCAATTACCCCAGCAAGCCCTTCTTCGAATACGTGGCTTTCGGGGCCTCCCACTCGCCCCATCAGGTGCCTCGGAAATACATCGACATGTACCGGGGCCAGTACGACAAGGGCTGGGATGTGCTCCGTGAAGAGCGCTTCGAGCGCCAGAAGCGCATGGGGATCATCCCGGCCAGCACCGTCCTCCATCCCCGGGATGCCAAGGTCAAGCCCTGGGCCCAGATGTCTGCGGACGAGCGGCGCCTGGCGGCCCGCTTCATGGAGACCTATGCCGGGTACATCACCCATGCCGACGAGCAGATCGGCCGCCTCATCGAACACCTGAAGGCCACCGGCCAGTACGAGAAGACGATGGTCGTCCTCCTCTCGGACAACGGCGCCACCAACAGTGGTGGAGAGAACGGCCTGGACAACTTCGCCAAGTGGTTCAGCTTCACCCCCCAGACCGTGGCAGAGCTGCTGCCTCGCATCGAGGAGATCGGCGGTCCCCGCATGGAAGCCCTCTACCCCCAGGGCTGGGCCATGGCGGGCAACACCCCCTTCCCCGAATACAAGGGGGATGTATACGCGGGCGGCGTGAGGACGCCCCTGGTGATCTCCTGGCCCCAGGGGATCAAGGCCGACAGCCAGATCCGCAACCAGTACGCCCACATCACCGACATTACGCCCACGGTCCTGGATGTGCTCCAGACGAAGATGCCCGCAACCTTCCGCGGAATCGAGCAGATGCCGCTGCACGGAGTCAGTCTGGCGCCGACCTTCGCGGATGCCAAGGCCAGGACTGGCCATGATGTGCAGTACTACCTCTTCGCCAGCAACCGCTCCATCTACCAGGACGGCTGGAAGGCCATCGCCACCCACCGCAAGGGCAGCAGCTTTGACCAGGACACCTGGGAGCTCTACCACGTGAGTGAGGACTACTCTGAGTCGAAGAACCTGGCCGCCCAGCAGCCGGAGAGGCTCGAGGCCCTCAAGAAGCTCTGGGCCTCAGAGGCGGCCTCCCACGGTGCGATCCTGAAGGAGGGCTCCGTGGCGGACATGGCTTTCATTCCGTCGTACTCTCCCGCAGCCCGCAGCCGGTTCACCTACTCCCCCAAAATGGGGCCCATCAACACGATGGCCGCGCCCCAGCTCAACAACCGCGCCTATTCCTTCACCACCACCGTGGAGCGCCGCAGCGCCAAGGACGAGGGCGTCCTTGTGGCCATGGGCGAGCCCGCCGGGGGCTACACGCTCTATGTGAAGGACGACCGGCTGGTCTACGACTACAACTACTACGGCCAGCACTTCCGGGCGGTCTCCCAGGAGAAGGTGCCCATGGGCAAGTCGACCCTCAAATACGAGTTCCAGAAGACCGGGTTCTTCCAGGGGGTCGGACGGCTATTCATCAATGATCGCCCCGTGGGCGAGCTTGTCCTGCCCAAGACCTTCAAGGCCGTCTCCACCTTTGACCCCTTCTGTGTTGGCCGGGACGCCGTCCTTCCCACCAGCGAGGATTACTGCGACCGAGGGGAGTTCCCCTTCAGCGGGAAGATGGGTGACCTGATCGTGGAGATCAAGCCCGAGGCCCCCAGGCCCGGCGGGCCCCAGGGAGCGGCTCCAGCCGCCCACTGAATTCCCGCTCCAGGCGGACTATATTTCCCGGTGGTCGCATCTGCGGTCACCGGGTTTTGCGAATGAAGGAGATGACATGAACCCCTCCGTGCACCTGATGGCTAAGCCCTGTGGTCCGGCATGCAACCTGGACTGCCACTACTGCTTCTACCTGGAGAAGGCAGCGCTCTTCCCGGGTCCGACGGTGATGTCCGACGAAGTGCTGGAGGCCTACATCCGGACCTATATCCAGGGGGTGGCAGCGCCGGAGGTGAGCTTCGTCTGGCAGGGGGGTGAGCCCCTCCTGGCGGGCATCGACTTCTACCGCCGGGCTTTGGCCCTCCAGGCCCGCTATGCCGGAGGGAAGACGATCACCAACGCCATCCAGACCAACGGACTCCTGCTGGACGAGACCTGGTGCGCCTTCCTCAAGGAGGGGGGCTTCTCCCTGGGCATCAGCCTGGATGGTCCCGAGGAGGTCCATGACGCCCACCGACGGGACCGACAGGGGCGGGGCACCTTCGCCCGGGTCATGGCGGCCGTGGCGCGGGTGAAGGAGGCCGGAATCCCCTTCAACATCCTCTGCTGTGTGGGCTCCGCCTCGGCGGGGAAGGGCACGGAGGTATACGAATTCTTCGTCCGGAACGGATTGCGCCACCTCCAGTTCAGCCCGGTGGTGGAGCGCCTGCCGGACGGGGTCGAGGCGGATCACGGGTACCGCCACGGGACGCCGGCCACCCTGGAAGCCCCGGAGCCTCGCCTGGCGCCCTGGTCCCTCCGGCCGGGGCAGTACGGGGACTTCCTGGTCTCGGTCTTTGACCGCTGGGTGCGGCGGGACGTGGGGGAGATCTTCGTGATGAACTTCGAGTGGGCCCTCAGCGCCTGGCTTGGGCTGCCCTCCACGGTCTGCGTCTTCTCCGAGCGCTGCGGGCAGTCCTGGGTGGTGGAGGCCGGCGGGGAGGTCTACGCCTGCGACCACTACGTCTATCCTGAGTTCCGGCTGGGGAATGTAAAGGACTTGGGCCTGGAGGCCTTGGCCGGAGAGGAGGCCCGGCGGGGCTTCGGGGCCGCCAAGGCCAGGCTCCCCAGGGCCTGCATGGCATGCAATGTCCGCTTCGCCTGCCGGGGGGAGTGCCCCAAGCACCGCTTCGTCCAGACGGCGGAGGGGGAGCCGGGGCTCAACTACCTGTGCGAGGATTACATGCGCTACTTCCGCCACATCCACCCCGCCATGAAGGCCATGGCCCAGCTGGTCCAGCTCGGCAAGCCCGCCTCACTGGTGATGGAGGCCTTCCAGGGCCCCCTCCGCATCGAAATCTGAGAAGCCCCATGCCCATGAACCTGAGCCTCACCCAGCTCCGCTACTTCCTGGCTGTGGCCGACTGCCTGAGCTATACCGAGGCGGCGCGGAGGCTCAACGTCTCCCAGCCCCCCCTGAGCAAGCAGGTGGCACTGCTGGAGGCGGAGATGGGTCTCCTGCTCTTCAAGCGGGAGCGCCGGGGGGTCACCCTGACCCCGGCTGGGGCGGCCTTCGCGGAGGAGGTGCGCGACCTCTTCGCCCACCTGGAACGCTCGGTGGCCCAGGCCCAGCAACTCGCCCTGGGGGCGGGCGGTCAGATCCGCCTGGCCATCCCCCAGACCATGGTCCTGGACCGCATTCAGGGACGGATCAGGGACTTCCTGGACGCCCATCCCGGGGTCCGCTTCCAGGTGGAACGGCTCGACATGCGGCGGGCCCGGGAGGCCCTGCTGGCCGGGGATGTGGACCTGTTGATGACCCTGAGCTTCGAGGAGGGTTCCCTGCCGGGCTGCACCTGCCGCCTGCTGCACCAGCGGAAGGGGTGCTGGATCATCGCCAAGGACCACCCCCTCGCCTCCAGGTTGGTCCTGGAATCCGCCGATCTGGCAGGCCTGGATCTGGTGGTCCAGGCCGAGGAGATCAGTCCCGGAGGCTATGCCATGGTTCTGAGAACCTGCCGGGCCGCTGGCTTCGAGCCCCGGAACATCCGGACGGCCAGCGGCTTCGACGCGGCCTTGACCCACGTGGAGCTGGGCCACGGGGTGATGATCGTGGGGCGTCCCCTTGCCGATCAAAACGCGGATCGCTTCCAGGCCTTCGATCTGCCTGCGGGCATCGACCATGTCGGGCTCATCCTCTGCTGGAGGCCGGACGCCGGGAATCTCGCCCTCCAGCGATTTGTTGCGGGGCTCGGAAGCGACGAGGGGGACCCATGCCCATGAACCTGAGCCTGACCCAGCTCCGCTACTTCCTGGCTGTGGCCGACTGCCTGAGCTATACCGAGGCGGCGCGGAGGCTCCACATCTCCCAGCCCCCCCTGAGCAAGCAGGTGGCACTGCTGGAGGCGGAGATGGGTCTCCTGCTCTTCAAGCGGGAGCGCCGGGGGGTCACCCTGACTCCGGCGGGGGCGGCCTTCGCGGAGGAGGTGCGCGGCCTCTTCGCCCAACTAGAGCGTTCGGTGGCGAAGGCCCAGGGGATCGCCCTGGGCTCCGGCGACCCGATCCGCCTGGCCATCCCCGAGGCCATGGTGCTGGACCCCCTCCAGGGACTGCTCCGGGACTTCATGGACGTCCAGCCGGGCGTCCAGTTCCAGATCATCCGTCTCAGCCTTGGCCGCACCCGAGAGGCCCTCCTGACCGGGGAGGTCGACCTACTCTTCACCCTCTCCTTCGAGGAGGAGGCCCTTCGGAGCTGCTCCAGTCGGCTCCTCGGCACGCGCCAGGGCAGCTGGATCCTCTCCCGCCAGCACCCCCTGGCCGCCAAGGCCGTCCTGGAGCCTTCGGACTTTGCGGATCTGGACCTGATCCTCGTCTCCCGGGAGATTACCGAGGGAGGCTATGCGATTGCTCTCCGGAACTGCGAGGAGCTGGGCTTCCGGCCCCGGGGTATCGTGGAGGTCCCCAGCTTCGACGCGGTCCTGACCTACGTGGAACTGGGTCGCGGGATCGCCATCGTCGGGCGCCCCCAGGCGGAGCGGAACGCCGACCGCTTCAAGGCCTTCGAGTTCCCCGAGGGCATGGGGCAGGTGGGCCTGATGCTCTTCTGGCGGGAGGAGGCGGTGTCTCCGGCGCTCCGGCTCTTCCTGGATCATCTTGACAAGTGATCGAGGGGTGCCCGATGGAGGACGCGAATGATCTGACTGGCCGCTGAATAACCCGGTCAGACCGTCTCGCCGACCATGGCGGCTCCGGGAGCTGTAGACCCAGGGCGGACTAGGCAGAAGTGCCGGATTGACGCTTTCTGGATGTCCTGGGCAAGCTGGCAGGCCGACGGGCGGTGCAAGGATACAGGGTGGAAGATTCAATTCTCAAGGAAGCGACCAAGGAGCAGATGGTCGCCGATATCAACGCGGCTCTGGAAGGAGCCTTCGAGCAGATCCATGCTTTGCATGGGGCCGGGAGCACCCTGGCGAACAAGGTCGAGATCATGGAGGTGCTGTACGCCCTGAATGACCGCTTCCTGGACATCGTCAGGCCATGTCTGGATGGCGTGGCGCTCCAGTGCCGGAAGGGCTGTGCCCACTGCTGCGAGTTCCGGGTCGAGGCCCTTCCCGTGGAAGCCCTCCGCATCGCGGCCCATCTGGGGCGCCAGGGGGACGAGCCCCTGGCGGAGTGGACCCGCAGCCTGGAGGCCCAGGCGAGCTACGCCCGGGGAAGGTCCGAAAAGGACTATCAAAGGAAGTGCACCTTCATGGATCAGGAAGGCGCCTGTCGGATCTACGAGGTGCGGCCCTTCAAGTGCCGGGTCTATCACTCCCTGGACGAAGAATCCTGCCGGGTCCATCGCAAGAACTACAAGATCGGGCTGCTGGGCCAGCTCGAATCCATGGTGGTCCAGAGCGTGGTCGAACTCTTCGGGCAGGCCGGGCTGTCTATGGTCCCCGGGGAACTGAGCCAGTCGGTCCTCAAGGCCCTGAAGGACCCCGGTGCGGAAGCGGTCTGGTTCGCCCGGGGGAATCCCTTCCGTTAGCGCGAAGCAGGCCCCCGAAGGGGCCTGCATCAGGAAAGGCTGCGGCCCTGTTAGGCTTCGGGGCTCAGTTCCAGGTCCGTCGAGGGCGTGCGGAAGGAGATGGCCAGGGCGATCACCGCCGCCGCCAGAAGGCCGAAGGCGCAGATGCGGTAGATGAACTGGCCGTCGTGGTTGTGAAAGAGCCTGCCCACGCCCTGAAGGATGAAAGGCGAAACGGCGGTGCCGAGGCTGAGGGCGGTCTGGAAGAGGCCCGTGGCCATGGTGCTGCCGGCCTTGCCCACCGCGTCCATGCTCTTCATGCAGGCGAAGGCCATGGTGAGGGAGAAACCCAGGCCGATGAGGAAGGCACCGGCGAGGATCACCGGGAGGCTTCCGGCGATGGAAAGGGTGAAGAAACCCAGGACATTCAGGATCAGGGCCACCGGGAGCAGGAAGCCCTTCAGGCGGCGGAGGCAGAGCCCGAAGGCCAGTCCGCTCAGCATAGAGCCCAGGGTCATGAACATGATGCCCGCGCCTGCGGAGGCGGCATTGCCCAGGTGACGTCCTTCGATGACGAAGGCCAGGTACCCGAAGAAGGCGAAGTAGATGATCGCGTAGAGGAAGGAGGCTCCCAGGACGAATAATAGCCGTCCATTCATGGTGGCTTTCTCCCCCTTGGCGACCGCAACCTTCGGGGGCTCCGGCAGCTTGAGGAGCACCGCCAGCATGACCACTGCCCCCAGGGCATACATCAGGAAAGAGAAACGCCAGGAAATGGTGGCCAGGACACCGGCCAGCAGGCTGGTGACGATGTTGCCCAGGCCCACGAAGGTGCTCTGGAACCCCACCAGGCTGTTGCGCTCCTCGCCGTCAAAGAAGTCGTCGAAGAGGCCCGCGGCCATGGGGATGAAGAGGCCGGTCCCCGCGCCCAGCAGGGCCCGGCAGACCAGGATGGGGGTGAAGCTGCTCAGGAACATCGGTCCCACGCCGCCCACCAGGAAGAAGGCCAGGCCTCCGAGGACCAGCCCCTTCTTGCTGACCCTGGTGCTCAGGAAGCCCGAGATGACGGCAAAGGGGATGGCCACCAGGGAAGGGATGGCCACCATATTCATCAGGGCAGCCTGGCTTACGCCCGGGAAGGCTTTCCCGATTTCCGCCAGGGCGGCAGAGATGGTCATCCGCGCCATCAGGAGGAGGGAGATGGAAAGGATGGTCAGTTTGAGACCGAACTTGTTCTTGAACAAAAGGTGCTCCTGGGTAGCGGCGAAAAGATGCCATATTCATGAAATTTTTCGCCATTACGGCTAAACGTTTGGAAATGCGAGAACGCCGCCGCCGGTTTTCCGGCGGCGGCGGATTGGAACGGCAGTTCTAGGCCAACATCTTTCCGCCGAACTCGGCGTAGATGCGGGGCAGGAAGTGCTTGAAGCGGGTGAATTCCTTCACGTTGTGACGGGCGAGGCCCTGGACGGCGACGGAAGGCACTGCCACGCCGGGGGGCAGGGTGCACTCGGGGACGCCGTTGGAGAGGCGGTAGCCCAGCCAGAAGCGGGTGCGGTGCTCCAGACCCTCGGGGGTGTCCCGGAAGATGTGGCACATCATGGCGGGGGCTGTGATGGACTCGTCGTTCTTGTCCACGGTAACGGCCCAGCCCTGGCCACCGGCGAAGGTGGAGACATAGGGCTGCTTGAATCGGGTCATGTCAAAGCCATAGTCCTTGGGGGAGTAAAAGCTGATGGTGATGTTCTCCATGCCGCAGTCGCAGTTCTCGGTGACATGGTGGACCACGCCCCAGTTGCGCTCGGACATGGGGATGCTCTCATCGAGGATCCGCTTGCGGCCTTCGGGGCTGAGGTGGATGCCGCCGTGCTGGGGGGGATACCAGATGCGGTAGCGGAGATCCTCCAGGGGGTGCCAGGCGAACCACCAGTCCACCATCTCGGCGGTGACACCGGGGTAGACGATCTTGTTGGCGATGAATCCGGCGCCGTCGGGCAGGTTGCACCAGCCGATCTCCACATCCAGGTAGCCCGGGTTGAGCAGGTCGTTCATCCGGGAAGGGTGGAGGGCCTTCGATGGATCACAGGGCTTCTCCATCATGGCGTAGTGGGCGGGATCGGGCTGGGGGATCTCTTCGTAGAAATAC
>JAFNAB010000090.1 GCA_017859955.1 Holophagaceae bacterium | reverse complement strand
CCCCCCATCTGCCCAAGATGGAGGACAGCAAGCCCCTGGAGGTGGAAGAACTCAGTGGCGGGGAGATGTTGGAGGAGATCGAGGAACTCCCGAGCGATGGCAAGGCCGGCACCCGGACCACGGCACTCCACCTCAGCGGCCACACCAGCGTGGTGGAGGTGCCGGTTGTGCTGGATCGCAGCCTCTTCAACGGCGAGGGGCCCGTGGAGATCAAGCTGAAGCTCTACCTGAAATAGGGCTATTTCCCCTTCTTGTAGGCTCCAACCAGAACCAGACCGGCTCCGACGATCACCAGCCCCCATCCGATGGGCGAGGGGACGCTGATCTTCTCCCGGGTGCGCGCACTGGCCTCAAAGGGGCCCAGGCGTGCGGTATGCCTTGTGGAATAGGGGATGCATTCCTGGGGAAGCGAGTAGGCGCCCAGGAAGAGCAGGAAGAGACCGAGGAGGAGAAGGACGACTTTTCGCATGGGCTGATTATCCCGATTCTGGGAAGTTCGACCAGGATCTGGCTTCATCGCGCATCTGGACTCCCGGCGCAGCCGAGCTCCGCCACCGGCTGAAGCCCTCCCTCTTGCTATCCCCTGACAGCCCCGGCCCTTTCAGGCACACTGGTGTGTTGTCTTGAGAAGGTTCCCATGTCCCGTCCCGTTGTTACCCGCTTCGCCCCCTCGCCCACCGGCATGCTCCATATCGGAGGTGTCCGCACCGCGCTCTTCTGCTGGCTCTTTGCCCGCAAGCACGGGGGCCGATTCATCCTGCGCATCGAGGACACGGACCTCAGCCGCTCCACGGACGACAACATCCGCATCATCGAAGAGGGCATGGCCTGGGTGGGCCTGGATTGGGACGAGGGCCCCATCGTGGGCGAACCCAGCCAGTGGAAGGGCCCCCACGGGCCCTACCGCCAGATGCAGCGCATGGAGAGCCACTACAAGCCCGCCGTCGAGAAACTCATAGCCGAAGGCAAGGCCTACCGCTGCCGCTGCACCCGGGAGGAGCTGGACGAGCGCCGCAAGCTGGCGGAAGCCAAGGGTGTCCCCTTCTCATACAACCTGGGCGTAGACGCCGGAAAGGGCTGCCGGGACGCCAACCACGACGCCTCCCAGCCCTACTCCGTCCGCCTGAAGATGCCCCAGGATGGCGCCATCGTCCTGGACGACCTGGTGAAGGGGCGCATCGAGTTTCCCGCCGACACCCTCGACGACTGGATCATCGCCCGTACCGGCGAGGGCACCGAGATCGGCGTGCCCACCTACAATTTCTGCGTGGTGGTGGACGATACCGGCATGGAGGTCACCCACGTCATCCGGGGCGATGACCACGTGGCCAACACCCCCAAGCAGATTGCCCTCTACCAGGCCATGGGCTTCGAGCTGCCCCGGTTTGCCCACGTCCCCATGATCCTCGGCAAGGATGGCGCCAAGCTCAGCAAGCGCCACGGAGCCACCAGCATCACCGAATACCAGGCCCTAGGACTCCTGCCCTCCGCCGTGCGCCTTGCCCTGGCCCGCCTCTCCTGGACCCCCAAGATCGACGGCAAGGCCGTGGAAAGCGCCGAGGAGGAGATCCTCACGGACGAGCAGATGATCCAACTCTTCGACCTCAACGAGATCCAGAAGAGCCCTGCCCGCTTCGACATGGACAAGCTCAGCTGGATGAACCAGAAGCTCATTCAGAAGGCCACTTGGCAGGAGCTGGAGCCCCACCTGCGCCCCTTCCTGCCCGAGGCCTGGAGCGCCAAGCCCGAGGACTGGAAGCGCATTGCCATCACCGCCACCCAGAAGGGCAAGTCCCTGGTGGAGATGGCCGAGGCCCTGCGATTCGCCTTCGAACGGCCCACGGAGTTCGACGAGAAGGGCGTGGCCAAGTTCATGACCGAGGCCGTCAAACCCGCCCTGCGGGAAGTGGCCGGGCTCAGTGACTACGCCCACGATGCCCTGGAGGCCGCCTTCAACGCCATCCTGGAGCGCCACGGGCTCAAGACCAAAGACTTGGCCCAGGCCCTGCGGGTAGCCCTCTGCGGCAAGCCCGTGAGCCCCGGCATCTTCGACACCCTCATGCTCCTGGGACCCGACGAAGTCCTGGCCCGCCTGGAGAAATGGCTCTGATGAAGCAGAAAGCCCTCGACCTCTTCCACTGCCCTCCCCAGAACTACAACTGTGCGCAGGCCGTTGCCGCCGCCTACCAGGCAGCCGCTGGCGATCTCTCGATCAACGTAGACAGCTTCCGAGCCTTCGGCGGAGGAAGGGCCCCGGGAGGTGAATGCGGGGCCGTGTTCGCGGCCTGCCAGATGAACCCCGACAGCGCCGCTTCCATCAGGGAGGCCTTCCGGAAGCAGACCGGCCATCTGGACTGCGCCTCCATCCGGGTCAAGGGTGAAGCCACCTGCCGGGCCTGTGTGGGCCTCGCCGCCGGGTTGCTCGAACTGGAATCCCGCGGATAGACCTTCCTGCCCTCACATCGCACAACATCCCGTTTCCCCGGTCAACCGGAAGGAAACGGGATGTCTCTGCAGGTGAAGCCTGGGACGGTCAAGGCACCTTGAAGGTGAAACGCGGGTGGCAACCGAGGCAGCGGTTCTCGCTGGCCTTGTGCTCGTGGTGGCACATGTTGCAGTCGCCCCAGACGCCGTAGTGGCGGTTGTCGTGGGGGTTCCTGGCACCCAGTTTGGCGGTCTTGGTGGCCAGTTCCTGGTTGTCATGGCACTCCAGACACTTGGCCATTTCGACCGGAGCCTTTTTCTTGGCAGTGCCGTGGCACTGGGCGCACTCGAGGCCATGGCCGGCGTGCCGGGTGGCCGGAGCCTTGGGTGCGGCGAAAGCGGCCACACCCAGGAGGGCCAAAACCAACGGAGCAGCCTTGAGGAAACTCATGATCACTTTTCTCATTTTCTCTCCAATCACGGGACGGAATCGGGCAGACAGGGCTACAGCTTGGCGACGTGCCTTCCGACCAGGTAGCCGAAGGTGTAGCAGCGCCCCAGGGAAAGCCCGAAAACAGTCAGCGGATAGTCCACACCACCATAGAAACCGCCACCCAGATTGCCGACGATGAAGAGCCCCTTGATGGGCTGCCCCTCGGCGTTGAGTGCCTGATGGTTTTCATCCACCAGCATGCCGGAACAGATCGCGGATACCCGCACCCGGCGATGAATGCCGTAGAAGGGAGCCTTCAGGACGGGCACCATCTTGTCGCCAGGCTTACCGAAGTCCTCATCCTTGCCCTTGGCGCAGAGTTCGTTGTACCGCTTCACCGTGGCAGCGAGGACGGCTGGCTCGATTTCGAGCTTCTTGGCCAGTTCCTCAATGGTGTCGGCCTTGTAGGTATTGACCTGGGATTCGAACACGCCCTTCTTGGGACCGGGCTCCTCAGGCATATAGTTCTTCAGCCCCTCGGGGGGGACCAGCCTGCCGGGCCAATTGGCGGCGGCGGTCATGTAGTCCGCGTCGAAGATCTGGGAGTAGTGCCCGGCGTTCTTGGCGTCCTTCAGGTAATTGTTGAGGAGGGACATCTCCACGGTCTCGTTGACGAAGCGCCTGCCGCCGCGGTCGACCGCCAGGAAAGGCATGTCGCACATGGTGGCCGGACCGGCATCGAAGTCGTGAAGCATCTTGGTGTGGCCGATGGGCTCGATGACGCCGCCAGCCCAGTAGGCCATGACGAACCCATCCCCCGTCTTTTCCATCTGCTTGCGCTCGAAGTTCCTGATGTCGGGGATGAAATAGTCCGACATGGCCTTGTTGTTCTGATAGTCGCCGGTGGCCAGGATCACACCCTTCTTGGCCATGAAGCGGGTGTATTTCCCGTCGGGCCCCTTGGCGATGACCCCGAGGACCTGGCCAGCCCTGTTCTGGACCAGCTGGACCGCGGGCATGCGATAGAAGAACTTGACCCCTGCTTTCTCGGCGGTGACCGCCAGGTGGCGCATGCCTTCACCGGTTGTGTAGGGTTTGGGACCGAAGAAGGAGGTCACCCAGTTCAGGGGATAACCGTTGATGGTCTTCATCTGGGGGCCGTTGCCCTGATTCACCACTGGCGAACCGCCCTGCTTGGCCCGATCGATGACCCACTTGACGGCCTCACCGGAATGGTAGGCCCACTGACGGATCAGCTTGGGATTGCAGCGATGGTTGCTGTCGGCGATGAGTCGGCCGACCATGGCCTCCACAGCCGCCTTGTCGGTGCCTGCCAGATCCAATCCGGAACCAGTGTTTCCCTGGGCCAGGGCGAAGGGGGCCTTCTGCACCACGGCGACGGAGGCTCCGTTCTCCCGGGCCGAAAGGGCCGCAGGCACGCCGGATGCCCCCGCTCCGATCACAACGACATCAAAGGTGAGGGTTTCCTTGATGTCCTTCTCAGGAATCGCCTTGGGCTTGGGCAGGAAGGAGAGGGTAGCCCCGCCGTCCGAGCTCTTACCGAATTCGCCCGCCAGGGAGCCCGCTTCGGCCTTCCTGCTGGCTCCTCCCGTTTCCTTGGCGTTGAGCCCGTTCAGGCCGCCTAGCACCCCAAGTCCGGCAAGGCCTGCAGCCGTCCGCCCCAGGAATCCACGCCGCGAGAGGCCGCGATCAATCACATCGCGGGTGTAGGCGTCCATTTCTTCAGGTGTCTTGTCCTTTTTACTCATCCTGCTTCCTCCTTTGTGGACTTGCCCAAAAAACATGCCCAAGAAGATAGGCGGAGAACCCGCCTAGGTCTCAATCAGTCGGCTTTGCGGGTGGAATCGACGGCACTCTCGTCGGATTTGGTGATTTCCCGGCCAGCCTTTTTGAACTCCTGGATGCCTTTACCGAGCGACTTGCCGAGTTCCGGCAGCTTTGAAGGGCCGAAGAAGAGCAGCACTACTGCGCCGATCAGAACAATCTCCCAGATTCCAAGGTTTCCCATGACACCTCCACACAAGGGCAGCAGCCCAATTGAACCCCCATGAGGTACAGCCAGGAAGCCCCGCCCATTCCCCAATCGGGATGTGACCCATCTCACTGAAAATCGCTCATACAGTCTGCAACCAGTTGGCCAATCATTGGTTATAATATTTTTCGATTACAAATCGAATGCGTTCTTCCTTCAAAGATCGAATACCTCCTCCCCAATCCAGGGACGCGAAAAGGCGCGACCGAAGTCGCGCCTTCCCCTATTCGAGCATTGTCAGGGTTTACAAGGCCGCCAGGGCTGCCTCGTAATTCGGCTCCGAGGTGATGTCAGCGACTAGCTCGGTGTACTTCACGAGGCCGTCCTCGCCAACCACCACCACGGCCCGGGCATGGAGACCCGCCAGAGGGCCGTCCACCAGGAGCGTTCCGTAGCCCTGGGCGAACTCGGGATTGCGGAAGTCGGATACCGTGGCCACCTTGTCCAGGCCCTCGGCGGCGCAGAAACGGCCTCCCGCGAAGGGAAGGTCCCGGGAGATGCAGACCACCACCGTATTTTCGCGAGCCGCGGCCTCGGCGTTGAAGCGTCTCACGGAGGCGGCACACACCGGCGTATCCACACTCGGGAAGATGTTCAGCACCACCTTCTTGCCCTTCAGGTCGGCCAGGCTGCAGGGGGAGAGATCAGCCTTGACGGCGCAGAAGGCGGGGGCGGGGCTTCCCAGCTGAGGCAGTTCGCCGCAGGTGTTGACGGGGTGACCTTGAAGGGCGGTGGTGGCCATGAAACGACTCCTGAAGGTTGAGGTCCCAGTGGGGACAAGAGCTATGATGCACTACAAAATTAAATTGTGCACAATCTTTTTCAACGAAACTCATCCCGCCGCCGAAAACCCTTCATTTCACGCCTGTTTGAAGATATCGGGAACACAATGAGGCCTGGACCGCCAGTAGGGGGGCGGCGCGAGCACCTGCTCTCCGAGAGCCGCTGCGGCGTGCCAGGCCCAGCGGGGGTCATAGAGGAATCCCCGCCCCACCGCCACCAGATCGGCCTCGGCGGTGGCCACAATGGCCGCAGCCTGTTGGGGCTCGGTGATGAGACCCACCGCAATGGTCGGCATCCCCACCTCGGCCTTGATCTGAGCCGCCAGACTGACCTGGTAGCCAGGGCCAAGAGAGAACTTCTGGAGTGGGCTGAGCCCCCCGCCCGAGACATGGATATAGTCGCACCCCTTGGCCTTCAGGGCTGCAGCCAGGGCGATGGATTGCTCCAGATCCCAGCCTCCCTCCACCCAGTCCGTGGCGGAAATGCGCACGCCGAGGGCCCGGTCCGGAAGCACCTGCCGCATGGCCTCGAAGACCTGGAGAACCAGACGCATCCGGTTCTCCAGGGATCCGCCATAGCGGTCGGTGCGCTGATTGGAGAGGGGGGACAGGAACTGGTGGAGCAGGTAGCCATGGGCAGCATGGAGTTCGATGGCCTGGAAGCCCAGGCGCCTGGCACGGACACTGGCCTCCACGAAGGCGGCCGTAACCCGCCGGATCCCCGCCTCGTCGAGCACCTCCGGCTCGCAATCCCCCTCGGAAAAGGGGAGGGGTGAGGGAGCCAGAGGACGCCAGCCCCCCTCGGCTAGGGGTGTTTGCCCCCCTCCGATCCACGGAGGCCGGCAGGAGGCCTTGCGCCCGGCATGCGCCAACTGGATGCCCAGGGGAACCTGGATGTAGCCCCCGATCCCCTCCAGCACCTCACCCATGGCGCCCTCGGTGTCATCGGACCAGAGCCCGAGGTCCAGCGGAGAGATGCGCCCTTCGGGCAGCACCGCCGTGGCCTCCACGATGAGGAGTCCAGCACCGGAAACCCCCAGACTGCCCCAATGCATGCGGTGCCACTCCCCGGCCTTCCCATCCCTGGCCGAGTACTGGCACATGGGGGGGATCACGATGCGGTTGGGCAGGACCAGGGAACCGAGCGTGAAGGGCGTGAAGAGCGGGTCCATGGGGTCACCTCGCGGTCATTATCCCAGGCGTCTGTACTTGCGCCACACACCGGGCTCTTTTTCGAACCACCCGGGCATGGCCTTGGGGCGGAAAGGGCCGTAGACCAACCGCTCTACCCGACTCATCCACCAGCCCGCCCGCCATTTGCGCGAGGCGATCTCCGCTGCCAAGCGATGGAGGCGGGTCCTGGGCTTGGTCCATGGGCACGAAGCCATGCATACCCCGCAATCGGTCCCGGTTTCGTTCCAGACCTTGAAGCAGGCCTCGGGATTGATCGCCCACTTCTCCACGCCCCGGACACACTTCGGCTCCCCATGGGGAATGGCGCCCCCCGGACAGCTCTGGGCGCAGATCCGGCAGTCCCGGCAGAACTCCTCCACGCCGATATCCACGGGAGCATCCATGTCCATGGGGAGCTCGGTGGTCACGGTGGCCAGTTTCAAGCAGCTACCCAGTTCCTTGGTGATCATCAGGCCGTGGCGCCCCAGTTCCCCCATGCCCGCGTCGATGGCCACCGGCACGGTCAACACCTGATAGTTGGGCATCACGTGGGCCCTCGCCCCATAGCCCAGAGAGCGGATGTAGGCGGCCAGGGTCGTGGCGGCCAGGGCGAGCCTCCCGTATACCCTCATCACCTCGATAGTCTCCGAAAGCACGGGACCGGTCCGGATCATCTCTGGATTGAGGCCGATGGCCAGGCTGATGGCGAAGGGATGGGAGAGCGCAATGGGCTTGCCCCAGGGCCGGGCCGGATCACCCCAGGTCTTGCCGATGTGGGAATAGACATTGGCCGGATCCAATGGGCCGATCTTCACCTGGTCCGCCCCCAGATGGCGTGCGAAGGCGCGGATTTTCAGGGAGGCGCGACCGGGCTCCAGGGGAACGGGCACGCCTGCCACGGGGCCGTCCACGACATCCTCGCCACTCAGCCTCAGCAGGGCTTCCATCTCCTGGGCCAGTAGGAGCTGGTCCAGGGGTTCTCCCACCCGACCAAGGCCCGGTAGATCCCGGATGGCCTGATCCACCCCTTCCCACTCGGGATGGGTGGCGTAGAAGGACCGATAGACCTCGGAACCGGGCTCATAGGTATTCCGAGCCTGGACGTTATCCCTTTCATCGAAACGATCCCGAGCAGCAACCCTGCGGTATCTGGGCTTGGAGATGGGCATAACGGACCTCCGAATACTGGAACGATCATTCCATAATCAAACAAAAAAAATCAACCGAGCACGGCCAGGGTCACCTTGACGATGGCGTCCAGAGTGTCCCGATCCTTCACAACCTTGCCCAGGGTATTCAAGCCATAAAGGGCGTTCACGAAAAAGCAGGCCAGGGCCTCGGGATCCTGGTGTCCACCCAGTTCACCCCGTGCCTGGGCCCGTCGGAGACAGATCGCCAGGCTTGCCTTCAGGTCCTGGATGTTCGTTTCAACCAGGGCCACCATCTCCGCTTCGAGCTGGAGCGCATCGGAAGCCGTATTCACCATCATGCATCCCCGCCGGCCCTGGCTCTCCAGGGTCTCAAGGACCCCCCTGAGCAGGCGCCCCAGCAGCACCCGCACGGGCGCGTCCTCTTCCAGAAGGGCCGCACGGATCTGGCCCCGCTGAAGCCGGTAGCGATCCAGGGCCTTCAGGAAGAGCTGCCGCTTGTCTCCAAAGGTGGCGTAGAGGCTCTGGCGCTGGACCCCCGTGGCCTCCACCAGATCCTGAATGGTGGCCGCTTCGAAGCCCTTGGCCCAGAAGACGGCCATGGCCCGGTCCAGCGCCTCATCCACTTCGAATGCCTTCGGTCTCCCCATGGGAGGAGTCTAGGAATTCAGGACCGAACGGTCAAGAACCCTTTTCGTGGTAGGCCCGCAGACGCGCCACGGCAGCGTTGAGGGTCTCCAGCTTCTTGGGGAAGGCGAAGCGGACCGTCTTCCTCCCCAGCCCCGGCGTTCCGTAGAGGCAGGAACCAGGCACCACCGCCACCCCGAGATGCTCGGGCATCCAGCGGGCGAAGTCATCACAATCCCCTTCGAAGTTCCAGGCACTGAAGTCCGCCAGGGTGTAATAGGCCCCCTCGGGCATGTGGCACTTGAAGTTCAGGGCCTCGAGCTCGGGCATGATGAGGTTCCTGCGCTCGGTGTACTCGGCAATGAGCTTGTCGTAATAGGATTCCGGGAGCTTCAGGGCAGCCGCGGCGGCGGCCTGGAGGGGCACGGGGGCGCAGATGGTCGTGAAGTCGTGGACGGTCCGGATGGCCAGACTGTAGGGCTCGTAGGCGCAGATGTAGCCCAGGCGCCATCCAGTGATGGCATAGGTCTTCCCGAAGCCGCCGACGGTGATGGTGCGCTCGGCCATGCCGGGCAGGGAGGCCATAGGGATGTGCTGGCGACCGTCGTAGACGATCCGGTCGTAGATCTCGTCGGTGATCACCAGGAGATCATAGTCCTGGCAGACCTTGGCCAGCCCCTCCATCTCCTCGCGGGTGAAGACACGGCCCGTGGGATTGTGGGGGGTGTTGAGGATGATGGCCTTGGTCTTCGGGGTGATGGCGGCCTTCACCCGTTCGGGGTCCAGGACATAGTCCGGTGCGTCCAGGGTGACGAAACGGGCCGAGCCTCCAGCGAACTTGATCTGGGCCCGGTAGCCCTCGTGGAAGGGCTCAAAAATGAGGATCTCGTCATCACGATCCAGCAGGGCCTGGAAGATGATGGCCATGGCTTCGGTGACACCACAAGTGATCGTGATGTGCTGGTTGGGGTCGTAGTTCAGGTTGAAGCGCTTCTGCAGGGATTCCGCCAAGGCTTCACGGAGTTCGAGGTTGCCCCAGGTGATGCCGTACTGGTTGCGCCCGCTGTGCAGGGCATCGCAGGCAGCCTGGATCACCTCCTGCGGCGCATCGTAGTCGGGGAAGCCCTGGGAGAGGTTGATGGCGTTGTGAGTAATAGCCAGACGCGTCATCTCTCGGATAAAAGATTCGCGCATTCCATCAAGCTTCTTGGCTGTTTTCATCACAACTCCACACTTCCAGCCAAGCTGGTCTCTTCCCTTGAGCATAACGAAACAGGCAGGTGTTTGCACAAGTATGACAATCAGGCCTGCCCAGCCGCTGCAGCCACCAGCCCAAGGGATGCGGACTGGTGCGGCGCACGGGCGCAGAGCCAGGCGTAAGCGGCCTTTTCGGACAGGGGACGAGCCAGGAAATACCCCTGCACCCAATCGGCTCCGTGCAGGCTCACCATCGCCAGGTCATCTTCCCGTTCAATCCCCTCCACGGTCACACCAACCCGCAGATCCCGGGCCATGGCGCAGAGGTGGCGAATCAGGATCTGGCGATCCGGGTCCACTACCAGATTGGTGATCAGGGCCCGGTCGAACTTGATGCCTTTCAGGGGCAGATCCACCAGGATTCCGAGGGAGGAGAAACCGGCCCCGAAGTCATCCATGACGACCCCCACCCCGATGCATCGAAGCTCCCGAAGGATGCCCACCAGATCTTCCGAGGCCGAGATCATGGCGTGCTCGGTGATCTCCAGCTGCAACCATCCTGCGGGCAGGTTCAGCCCCTCCAATTCAAGGGCAAGCCAGGACGCGAAATCTGGAGCCAGGAGGGTATCGGGTGCCATATTCACCGATACCCCAGCACAGAGGTCCCCGAGCCGTCGCCAGGCCAGGGAAGCATGGAGGGCATGGTGGAGCACCCGCCGATCTGCCCATTGGGTCCGACCCATGCGTTCACAGGCCAGGAAGACCAGTTCCGGGTTGATGCGGCCAAGATCTGGGTCCTCGACTCGCAGCAGGGCCTCGAACCGGATCCCGGGGCCGACCTCGCCCACAGGCACGATGGGCTGGTAGTGCATCACAAGGCAATCATCCCCAAACAGGGCATCCAGCCTTTCAGCGATGAGCGCCAGGCGCTGGGCGTCCACCTCCTCAGGGAGGTCCCGCACACTGCGGACCATGGCGAAGGCCCGGTTCAGAATCCGCTGACGACGGGCCTCCACTTCAACATCGGACATCCGGTGGACGGCCACCAGCACTCCAAATAGCACCAGGGCCAGCAGGACCGGCAGGCCCTCCCCAACCTGGGCCCCGGGCTGAGGTGGCTCCAGGGGCAGGCTAGCGGTCAGACACATGTGCAGAGGAAGGATCACCAATCCTCCCATCACCTTGTCGCCCCAGGAGAAAGGCCTGAACACCCCACTGACGGAGCGAAGGCGAGCGGAACGGTGACGCAGGGCCAACCCTCCAGCCAGGGCCGTCGCGATGAGGATAGCTAAAAGGACCGCCCCCCAGCGGATCCCACCCGTGGGTCTGCCCAGGGCCGAGACCTGGAGAGCATGGCCGAACAGCATCCCAACGGAAAGCAGGGCACCTGCCCCCACGATCCGCAGTTTGCCCCGGGTGGTAACTAAAGCGGGGATGCTCAGCCTTCCCGCCAGGACCATCACAATCAGGGAAAAGATGGCCGGTGCGAGCCGGGCACCTCGCGGAGCCATGTCCTGATATAGGAAAAGCCCCAAGGCGTCCAGGGACCAGACCATGGCACCAATGCAGAGGGAGGTACGGGCGAAATGGACCTTGCGCTCCAGTTCCTCGATGGCCAGGGCCGCCTGTTCCACCAGTCGCTGACAGACATGGACCACCAGGATGGAGAATCCCAGGAAGAGCAGCCAAGCGGGTTCGAAGGCGGCCATGAGCAAGCCTCAAAAAGGGTGATCGGAAGAAGCAATAACCAGATACTACTGGTAATTCCTCTTCCTAACACCCTTTTCTGAAGGTAAATCCCGCACCCTCGGATCTTATCCTTTGGCGGCGCCCCCGATTCCGGCGCCACAGGACTTGGCAGGAGAGTTGGCTTCGATGAAGCAGTCTTCGCATACCTGCTTGCCCTGTAACTCGCAGGCGTCATCTTCGATGATCTTCTGCTTGCAGATTTCGCACTCCATAACGTCCTCCGTATCGGTTTGGGTTGAAAAGTGAGATGCCATCAAAACCCAATCTATTCCTGCAGAGATGAATCACAAGATGCGGAAAAGGACTTGTTCCAGCTCCTCCAGGTTGGAGCAGGAGAAAACATCCGTGCAACTGGCTGCATATCGGGCCATGACGCAATCGTCCCGGCCCCACTCATCGGCCTTCATGGGGTTCAGCCAGTAAACGGCCCGTGCCTGCCGCCTCAAATCCCCAAGCAGTTCGCTGCCGTCCATCCGGTTCCAGTTGTTCCGGGCGTCTCCCAGGATCAGGAGGGTGGTGTCGGCCCCCAGCTTCCCGTCGGCCATCCGGGAAAAGGCCCTCAATACCTCACCGTAATGGGAGAACCCGCTCACGCTGTGGCCCGAGAGCTCATCAAGTCCTTCCCAGTCCTCTCGAAAGGCCTCCGTCACCTCCAACAGCCGATCCACAAAGAGGAAGGATCGGATGTGGGAGAAGCGGTTCTGGATGGTGTGTACAAGCAGCAGCATGAAGTAGCTGAACTGGCGCACGGAGTTGGAGACATCGCAGAGGAGCCAGAGATCAGGTTTCACCAATTTCCGGCCGCTCTGGCACAGGTGGAGGGGCACACCGCCGGTCTGCATGGCCTTGCGGGTGACGCGCCTCGGATCGATGCGGCCCCGCAGTCCGGGCTTCCAGCGTCTCCCCCGGCGGACCGCCAGTTTCCGGGCCAGTTTCTCCACCTCGGCCTTCATGCGGTCCAGCATGCGAGCATCCGCCTCCCGGAAGGCGACGTGGCGGGGTTCCTCCCGCCGTAGGATCTCGACCAGATGGGTCATCCCCAAGGTCTTGACCCTCAGGCGGTCCATTTCCTGAAGCAGGAGACGGGTCCACTCTTCCATAAGACTCCGGCCCTGAGCATAGGCGTCCGGCGTAAGACGCCCTTCCCGGAGGTCGCCATCCAGGCCGCGGGCCACTTTGAACCAGCCGGTGGCCTCCCGGAGCCGGGCCAGCGTACTTTCATCATCTTCCGACAGCAGATCAGGCTGAAGGTCCAGGGCCCGGATGAGGGCGGCCAGGCGTTCCGGCTGCCCCCGACGGACCGCGTCCACCAGTTGCTCCGAGGCCTCCCCGGCCCCCACGGAGCCCATCCCGGTCCCCAGGACCGAGGAAACCGGGGCCGTGACCGTATCGGATTCCTGGGCCTCGAAATAAAGGTCCAGCAGGCGCAGGAGATAATCCCTGCCCCATTCGGCTTTGAGGAGCGTGGCGTTGAGCAGGGTGCAGAGAGTCGAGCGCGAACCGGCCCCCCGAAGCTGCCCCACAGCCTTCAGGCAGTCCTGGATCTCGGTGGAACTGATGGGATGGCCCGCCTGCCGGAGGGTCCGGGCCAGATCCAGGATGATGTATTCCACGCCTCACCTTTCCACTGCATCCATTCCATGCCTTCGAGGTAGGGGTGTCAACGAGTGCGAAGCATCGCCTTCCGAGCTAAAATGATCGATCGGCCAAACTTTGTCTGCACTTCGCCGGATGTGCCCGCAGACAGACGGCCCCTGCCACGAACGGATAACGCCTCTATGACTCAGCCTCAGCCCGTCCCGGAACCCCGCAGCCTCAATTTCATCGAGGAGATCATGGAGGCCGATCTGGCCTCAGGGAAGCACCAGGGGCGCATCGGAACCCGCTTCCCCCCCGAGCCCAACGGCTACCTGCACATCGGCCACGCCAAATCCATCTGCATCAACTTCGGCCTAGCCCAGAAATACGGCGGCAGCACGAACCTGCGCTTCGACGACACCAACCCTGTGAAGGAGGACGTCGAATACGTCGATTCCATCCGGGAGGACGTCGAGTGGCTCGGCTTCAAGTGGGCCGAGGAGCACTACGCCTCCGACTACTTCCAGCAGCTTTACGATTTCGCGGAGTACCTGATCCAGGAGGGCAAGGCCTACGTCTGCGATCTCACGGACGAAGAGACCCGGGAATACCGGGGCAACTTCCACACTCCCGGCAAGGAAAGCCCCTACCGCAATCGCGGAGTGGAGGAGAACCTGGACCTCTTCCGGCGCATGCGTGCCGGAGAATTCGCGGACGGTTCCCGGGTGCTGCGGGCCAA
>JAFNAB010000089.1 GCA_017859955.1 Holophagaceae bacterium | reverse complement strand
CCCCAACTCCCACCCTCAATCTTGCGGCATTGACCGCTGAACAGTGGGCGGTCCTGGAGCCCCAAGGACGAATCACAGCAGTCACGATGGGTGCCGCCCCCATCGTGGATTTTGAGCTAAAGGACCCCGCAGGCAACGGACTGATAGGGCTGGGCGCATTTACCTCCCAGGCATCAGGTGCCCTGAGTCCGAGCTATCCCAACTTGGCATTCACCATTGCCAAGCTGGTTCCTGAAGATGCGGTCAGCAAGGCCCCCAGCAGGTGGGTCAGCTACATAGTCGATTCCATGCCAACCACCACGACGCCGAGGGCCCCATCACGCCCAACGTCCGATAGCACCGGAACCCTGGTTGACAATGGAGACGGGACCTACCGCTATACCTTCTACCGCAACATCACCACCACCCAGGCCTTTCTGGACGGTTACACCTACACAGGCAACAATCTCAGGGCCGATCTGGGAAATGCATCCTATGAACCAGACCTGACTCATCGCCTTGTGATCCAAGTCTATGGCAACGCCAGGGGCACCGGAAGCAACACGCCGACAGGCGCCACCACCACAACGGCGGTGCCCATGAAGCACCCCATCAACGTAATTTACGATTTCGTGCCTTCCAAAGGGGCCCCCCTTAGCTCCTCCGACACCCGTCGGGAAATCTCCGCCACCGCCAAGTGCGCAGAGTGCCACGGTAATGCTTTCGCAACGACTCCCCACACCGGACGGGTTGAAGTTGGTTATTGCGTTGTCTGTCACACCGACCAGCGCAAGTATGGACGCGCCATCGCCACGGCCGGCACAACGACAACTTACACCGGCAGCACATACAAATTCGCCCTGGATGCCAACACAACCACAGCCGCCGGCGATATGACCGCCATGGTCCATCGAATCCATATGGGCACCCTGCTCAGCAAGACCGGGTACGACTACGCCGGCACCAAGTTTGAGACACTGGGTTACTCCATGCTGGATGGTGGCCAGAGAATGTGCAGCAAATGCCACTCCGCTGCCAGCGACGATGCCAGCGCCACTCTTCAGGGAGACAACTGGTACCTGAAGCCCACCAGACAGACCTGTGGAACCTGCCATGACGCCATCGACTTTGCGGCAGGCACCGGCCACTCGGTCCAGACCTCTGATGTTGCCTGCGCCGGATGCCATATAGACAATTCATCATATCCGGAAGCAGATATTCAAGTCGCCCACCGCACGGCCAACCTGACCACCCACAACCCAACCATCACTTCGGGACTCTGGAATTTCAATTATGAGATCCAATCAGCCACCCAGGCCACTTCAGGGGGTCCGGTAACGATCATCTTCCGCTTCCTGACAGACGGTGGCGTGGCGGGGGCAGCATTCACGCCAGTCACGACCTTGAACACCACAGCAGTTTCGGGAGGCGTAGGCAATCCTCTCCCGGGATTCACGGGTGCACCGGGTTTCATCCTGGCCTGGGCCATGCCCCAGGAGGGATATTCCTCCCCAGCAGACTTCAACAACCTGTTGGCCAACGGCACCCCTTCAGCCTCGAATTTCCAGCCACGAACGGTGTCAATAAAGGACCTTCTGGACACGGACAAAGCCGCCTCTGTTGGCACCTTGTCAGGCCCGAATTCCGAAGGCTACTACACCGCCAACATCGTCGGTGCCAACGCCATTTTCCCGACCGGAGCGACCATGAGAACAGTGGCGCTTCAGGGTTATTTCACTCAGATCAGCCCTGCGGTAGCACGCCACGCGATCTCCGTAACCAAGACCGTCGATGGCGACACCGCACGTCGACAGGTTGTCGACAACGCCAAGTGCGCAAACTGCCATGAATGGTTTGAGGGGCACGGTGGAAGCCGCGTATACAACATCCAAGTCTGCACCCCATGCCATGTCCCCGGTTTGGTGACTAGCGGCCGCGGAATGACTGACTCCGCACTCAGCACCTACTACCCCAGTTTCTCCACCAGAGACAAGGCAAGTCTGACCAAGTGGACCTCAATCGACTTTTCGGTCAATCCTGTCTTGGTGTCCCTGCTCACGAACGTTGCCCTGAATTTCCCCCAGACGTCGAACAACCTCAAGGACATGATCCATGGCATTCACGCAGGCAAGGATCGCAACAACCCGATCGCCATCGTGAGAGACCGCACCCCAAACGCCGTGAATGTCATTGATGGCGCAAACATCGGGTTCCCAGGCGTCCTCAGCAATTGCACGAACTGCCACACCTACAACACCTACAGCGGAACTCCTTCCAATACGCTGGCCACCCGTGAACAGGCCATCAATACCGCTGGGAACACAACCACCGCCCTGGCCAAGACAGCCCTGGCCTCGATCAATGACACCGACCTCATGACTACTCCGTTTACGGCCTCCTGCATCTCCTGCCACGATTCAGTCCCGAGCAAAGCCCATATGACCCTGAACGGTGGACAGATCCTGGTGGCCAGGAGCACCTTGAACAGCGCTGGAGAGTCCTGTGCAGTCTGCCATGGACCGGGATCAACTTACGATCCGGTCGTATCCCACAAGTAGCCTAGAGAAAGCGCCCCGATTCATTCGGGGCGCTTTCCAGTCCAAATCCCCCGCTGGCCGTTTTACCCTGTTCATCTCTCACCTCTGCAGATCCGGCTTTTCAAGCCCCGCAGATGATGGATGGCGCCATATTCTTCAGAGACCCACTGACAGAATCCGGCCTTATCGCTTGATCCCAAGCTCCTTCAGGACCTTGGGATCCGTTTCATCCTGGGCCAGCAGAGTGTGGCAGGCATCGCAGTCCGCCGTGATGGTCTTGCCGTCCGGGGTTGCATGATTGCCATCGTGGCACCGGAAGCAGCCGGGACTGGTGGTGTGCCCGATGTGACTGGGGTGCATCCCCCAGCCCATCTTCATGTCCGGGAAGATGTTCCTCAGGTAGATCTCGCGAAGCGTCTGAGCAGCCTGAGCCAGGAGCTCGGCCTTCTGGGCAGCGACCTGAGGGTAGTTCTTCAGATAGAAGGCCTGGAGCCCCGAGGGAATGGCGTTGGCAGCGCTCCTCCGATCCGGGTAGTCGGCCCGGAGGAGTCCCACGGCGGTCTTTCTGGCGAAGGGCAGCTCCCGGCTGATGCGGCCTTCATTGATGGCTCGGTCCACCGCGCCTTCCGGGAGTTCGAAGGCATGGGTGGGGCGGTTGTGACAGTCCACGCAATCCATTTCCCGGACCTCGGTGCGGGCGGAAGCCGGTGTTTCGGTTCCCTGGTAGGTCACCAGCTGCCCCCGATCGTCCTTGTAGACCACCTTGGAGATCACGCGCCGTTCCCGATCTGCCGGGACGTACTGAATCCGGGCCCCCTGGTCGAGGTGCCGCCCGTGGATCCCCGCATGCCCCTGCCAGGTCCTCCCGCCGATCTTGAGGAGCAGGACGGTGGTTGAGGGTGTACTGCCCTCATCCTCGCCGTAGTGTGTGCGAACCAGCAGCTTGTCCCCCACGAACTTCTGGGGCCAATGGCACTGCTCACAGGTCTCCCGGGCTGGGCGCAGGGCCTCCACCGGGCTCGGAATGGGTCGGGAGTAACTGTGGAAGAGCACCGCGAAGAGCTGCCGGGTGCCCGAAAGCTTGGCCTTCACGAACCAGCCCGCACCCTGCCCGATATGACACTGGGCGCAGCCTACCCTGGAGTGAACGGAGTTCTGGAAGGCTGCGTATTCCGGCTCCATGACGGTGTGGCAGACCTGTCCGCAGAAGGCGTTGGAATCGCTGTATTCCACCCCCTTGGAGACGGCGACCCCGAAAATGGCCAAGTTCAGCACCGTGGCCCCGGCCACGAACACAATTCCCTTGCGGACCTCCGCAGCACCCAGATCGACCTTGGGGTAGCCATGGGGCAACTCCCCCCGCTTCCGCTGGTGCCTGCGCTCCAACAGAATGCCCAGGGGAATCAGCGCCAATCCCACCAGAAAGGCGCCGGGAAGCAGAATGAAACAGATGATGCCGGAATAGGGCCCGAGGGAACGCTGGGTCACTAGCTCCAGTCCCCAGGTTCCGATAAGGGAGACGCCAGCCGCCGTGGTCAACGCGGCACCCATGAGGGTGAGCCGATTCCGTCCGGAGAAGAAAGCCAGCCTCGTCAGTTCACGCACCCGCTCTGAAAGGCCCATGGATACCCCCTTCGCCCTATCGGCCTTCCCCGAAGGGGGGATTAACTCGGGGCTTTCCCCTTGCATTCCAAGGAAAGTAGTGCCATTCTGATTGGCCTTGTCTTGGGCCCTCCAAGCGCTTCGTGTACCTCGACGCCGCCCAAGCCTCCCGTGTGAGGGTCTTATGTACGCAGTGATTCAAACTGGTGGCAAGCAGTACCGGGTCTCCGAGGGAGACGTGGTCCGTGTGGAACTCCTCGAGAAGGAGCCCAAGCAGTCCGTGGTGTTCGACCGCGTGCTCCTGGTGGCCAATGAAAATGATTTGCAGGTCGGTCAGCCCATCGTGGCCGGTGCCACCGTCGAGGCTGAGGTGATCCGCCACGACCGCGCCAAGAAGGTCGTGATCTTCAAGAAGAAGCGCACCACCACCTACCAGCGCACCCAGGGCCATCGCCAGGGCTTCACCGAAGTCCGCATCAAGGGCATCAAGGGGTGAACGCTGTCCGGGGGTTCCGGCTGCGCCTGACACCCCCGGCCCCCCACGCTTTCGCAGGCCAAGCCCGCACAAGCTCAACCAGTAACGAAAGTTAAAAAGTCATTGAGGTCCTAACATGGCACATAAAAAGGGCGTAGGTTCCAGTCGTAACGGTCGCGATTCTCACTCCCAGCGCCTCGGCGTGAAGAAGTTCGGTGGCGAAGTCGTCACCGCCGGGAGCATCATCGTTCGTCAGCGCGGCACTAAGTTCAAGATGGGCGTCAACGTGGGCATGGGCACCGACCATACCCTCTTCGCCAAGATCGACGGCAAGGTCCGCTTTCAGGACAAGGGTCAGCACGGCCGCTTCATCCACATCGACCCCGTCGAGGCCTGATCCAGTAAATCACCACCGAAAGCGCGCGGCCGATGGCCTGCGCGCTTTTTCTATCTCCAGAACCCAGGACTGCCCATGTTTCTCGATCACATCACCCTCCACGTTGAGGCAGGCCACGGAGGCTCCGGGGCCGTGAGCTTCCGCCGGGAGAAGTTCGCCGAGCGCGGCGGACCCGATGGCGGCGACGGGGGCCTGGGTGGCTCGGTTTTCGTACAGGCCAATCGCGCCCTCAACACCCTGAACCCCTACCGGAACCAGCGCAGCTACTACGCAGGCCGGGGCCTTCAGGGCGAGGGCAGCATGAGGCACGGCAAGGACGGCGCCGATGTCCTGCTGGAAGTCCCCCTGGGCACCGTCATCAAGGACGCCGCCAGCGGCGAAGTCCTGGCGGAACTCCTGGAGGAGGGCCAGAAGGTCTGCGTCGCCCGGGGCGGCCGAGGCGGCCTGGGCAACGCCAATTTCAAGAGCTCTACCAACCGGACCCCCCGTCACGCCCAGCCCGGCGAAGAGGCTGAGATCCGGGACATGGAGCTGGAGCTCAAACTCATCGCGGATGTGGGCCTTGTCGGCTTCCCCAACGCCGGGAAGAGCACCCTGGTGAGCCGCATCTCCGCAGCCCGCCCCAAGATCGCCAACTACCCCTTCACGACCCTGGAACCCCAGCTGGGTGTGGTGCCCGTGAGCGACCTCGATAGCTTTGTAATCGCCGACATCCCCGGCCTCATCGAGGGTGCCGCCGGGGGTGCAGGCCTGGGCATCCAGTTCCTTCGCCACGTCGAGCGCACCCGGATGCTGCTCCACCTGGTGGACCTCACGGATCCCATGATGGAACCGGAAGAAGCAATCCGGGTCATCGAGGGGGAACTCAAGGCCTTCTCCGAAGTGCTCTTCACCAAGCCTCGCTGGCTGGTGGGCACCAAGCTGGACGCCATCCAGGACGAGGAGCGCCGGGAGCGTTTCGAGGCCCTCTGCCGCCAACGTGGGCAGGAGCCCATTTTCATTTCCGGGGTTACGGGTGAAGGTATCCGCCCCCTGGTCTTCCAGTTGGGCGCCAGCCTGGCAGCCCTCCCCAAGGCATGAAGCGGATCGGTCTCCTGGGCGGGGCCTTCAACCCCCCCCACCTGGGGCACCTCCGCCTGGCGGAGTTGGCCTTGGAGCATCTGGAGCTGGATGAAGTGCGCTTCATCCCGACCCACATCTCGCCGCATAAACCCACCGAAGGTCCCGCCTCGGAGGTCCGCCTCGGTTTGATCGAGGAGGCCCTGGCGGCTTCCGGACATCCATTCAGAGTGGAAAGCCTCGAGATCGACCGGGGAGGCACCAGCTACACGGTCGACACCCTGGAAGCCCTTCAGGCGCGCGAGCCCGATGCGGCGTGGATCTTCCTGGTGGGAAGCGACCAGTTGGCAATCCTCCCGACCTGGTACCGCCTGGAGCGAATCCTGGAGCTGGCCTCCATGGCCGTGGCCCCCCGCCCGGAATTCGAAGCCCAGGTTCCGAATGCCCTTGCCCCCCGGGTGAAACCCCACTGGTCCGGGTGCCCAGGGGAGATGGTTTTCCTTCCGGGGACCCAACTGGCCCTTGCATCCAGCCAAATCCGCCACAACCTGTCGGAAGGCCTTGTCGCTTCGGGGCTTCCGCCCCAAGTTCTGAATGCCATTCAACGCGAAAGCCTGTACCGTTGACAATTGATTTGGGAGATCGAATGAGTCTGGACGCAAGACTTCTGGGATTAGTGGAAGCAGCTCGCTCCAAGAAAGCCCTGGATATCCACATCCTGGATGTTACAGGAATCGCCACCTTTACTGACACCTTCGCCTTCGTGAGCGGTACCAGCGACCGCCACAACCGCGCCGTTTCCGACGCCATCTTCGAGCGTCTGCGGCTGGACGGGGAACGCCCCATTTCCACCGAGGGTGATCAGACCGGCAACTGGATCCTGATGGATTACGGCGATCTCATCGTGCATGTCATGGATGAGGAGACCCGGCGACACTACAACCTGGAAGGTCTCTGGAACCAGGGCCGCACCCTGGAACTGCCAGAGGAGCCTCAGCCTACGCACCTCGCCTAGGAGCAGTCATGCCCGTCCCGCACAGCGCCTTTGACGCCATGCAGACCCGGCTGAGGGCAGCCGCTGAGCTCTATGGCTTGGAAGAAGCCCTCTTCAAGGTGTTCATCACCCCGGCGCGATCCCTGATCGTGAGTCTGCCGGTGCATATGGACGATGGGCGTTGGGAGGTATTTACCGGATACCGGGTCCAGCACAACATGGCCCGGGGTCCCGCCAAAGGGGGCATCCGCTACGACATGGGCGTGACCCTGGACGAGATCCAGGCCGGCGCCGCCTGGAACACCTGGAAGTGCGCCCTGGTGGACGTGCCCTTCGGGGGCGGCAAGGGGGGCGTGATCTGCGATCCCAACCGCATGAGCCAGGGGGAACTGGAGCGTCTCACCCGGCGCTACACCGCCGAGATCATGGACCTGCTGGGCTCGGATCGGGATATCCCTGGACCCGACATGGGGACCTCCCCCAAGGTCATGGCCTGGATCCTGGATACCTACGCCATGCAGGCCCGCCGCACAGACAATGCCGTCGTGACCGGGAAGCCAGTGGGCCTGGGAGGCAGCCTGGGCAGGGCGGAAGCTACCGGTAGAGGCGTTCTCATCAGCGCCCGGGAGGCCATGCAACGACTGGGCAAGCCCCTGGCGGGTGCCACCGTGGCCATCCAGGGCTTCGGCAATGTGGGTTCCCAGAGCGCCCGGCTGCTCCATGAGGCTGGCGCAAGGGTCGTGGCCGTCTCGGACGTCCAGGGGGCCATCCGGAATGATCGGGGCCTCGATGTCCATGCCCTCATGAAACATGCCGCCGAGACCAAATCCCCCGTCGGCTTCAAGGGCGCCGAGCCCATGGACCCCAAGGAACTACTGCTGCTGCCGGTGGACATCCTGGTGCCCGCCGCCACGGACAACCAGATCACGGAAGAGAATGCCATCAAGGTGCGGGCCAAGGTCATCGTGGAGGGCGCCAATGGCCCCACCACGCCCGAAGCCGATCCCATCCTCCTATCCAACGGCGTCCTGGTGGTCCCGGACATCCTGGCCAGTGTGGGTGGACTCACGGTGAGCTATTTCGAGTGGGTCCAGAACCGCATCGGTTACTACTGGCGGGAACGGGAAGTGAACGAGCGGCTGGTGGAATACATGACCCACGCCTTCCAGGCTGTCTTCGCCACCACCGACAAGTACAAAACCACCCCGCGAATCGGGGCCCACATCCTCGCCCTGGACCGGGTCGCCCAGGCTCTCCATAGCCGAGGGTTCTACGCTTGAGCCACGACCACAGCCACGACCACGCCCTTCCAACCAGTCGAACCAAGGTGTTCGCCCTGGCCATCGGACTGAACCTCACCTTCGTCCTGGTGGAATGGGTCTTCGGTATCCTCTCCCACTCGCTGGCCCTCATCGCCGATGCGGGGCACAACCTCAGTGATGTGATGGGGCTGGCCCTGGCCTGGGCCGCTGTGGGCCTGGCCCGCAGGGAGCCCTCCGATCGGTTCACCTACGGCCTGGGCCGCTCCTCCATCCTGGCGGCCCTCTTCAACGCCATGCTACTGATGGCGGCCATTGGCGCCATCTCCTGGGAGGCGGTGCGGCGCATCACCTCGCCCTCACCCATCCAGGCTGGCACCGTGATCTGGGTAGCCGCAGCAGGCATCGTCCTGAACACCGGAACGGCCCTGCTCTTCCTCAAGGACCGGCACCACGATCTGAACCTGCGGGGGGCCTTCCTCCACATGGCCATGGACGCCCTGGTGTCTCTCGGGGTGGTCATTGGGGGTTTCCTGGTGATCTGGACCGGCTGGAACTGGGTGGACCCGGTCCTGAGCCTGCTCATCTCCCTCGTTATCCTGGTGGGGACCTGGGATCTCCTGAAGAAGTCCTTTGTTCTCACCCTGGATGGCGTCCCTCACGCCATCGACCTTCCCGAGGTGCGGGAATTCCTGGTGGCATGGCCCGGCGTCTGCCAGATCCACGACCTGCATGTCTGGGCCATGAGCACCACGGAGAACGCCCTGAGTGTCCACCTGGTCATGGAGACAGAAGCCATTGAGCCTGACCTGGCTGAACTGGGCCACCAGTTGCACCACCGCTTCCACATCGACCATCCCACCTTCCAGGTGGAATGGGGAGACCCTCTGCACCCTTGCAGACACGGGCACCGGTAGGTCTACTTCAATCCGTATTGGGCTTTGAACTCGCTCCACTCGGCCTTGCGCGCCAGGAAAGCCTCGACATCGGGGACGGCAAGGAAGGGGTTGAAGGCCCGCTCCAGGGCCAGGGTGCTGCTGGGCCGAGCGCCGTAGTCATGCCCCGGCCAGATGCTCGTTTGCTCGGGCCACTCCGCGAGGAGGCGCTGCAGGCTCGCCCACTCCTGCCGCCCCTGGGCCTCGGTCTGGGTTCCCCCCACCTTGCCCACGAAGAGATGATCCCCGGTGAGGCCGATGGCGAGGTCCTCCACCAGGAAGGCGAGGTGATCGGTGGTGTGCCCGGGCACTTCAAAAACCCGGAGGACGTAGGAACCGAAGGCCAGACGATCCCCGTCACGGAGTATCAAGTCCAGGGGACCGGGATGCTGCGCCCCGCCAGCCACCAGGGCCCCGGTCAGGGCCTTGGCCTCGGCATTGCCGTTGGCGTGGTCCTGATGGCCATGGGTGTTGAGGATGTGGGTGATTCTCAGGCCCTGGACCCGGGCCCGCTCCACCGCTGTCTCAGGGCTGAAGGCAGGGTCCACAAGCAAGCCCATCCCCGCCTCTCGGTCCCCCAGGAGATAGGCAAAGTTGCGGTCGCCACCAATCCGGATCTGTTCAAAGATGAATCGCATACCCCATTCTGACCCGGATTGAGGCGCTACTCGGCCTTCTTCTTCAGTCCGATGTGGGTGCGGAACTCGTCTTCCACCTGCTCCGTATCCTGGGCGTTATAGAGCACCAAGTTCCGGAGGTGCTCGAAGCTGTCGATCCCAAGGATCTTGTTGAACTGGAAAGCCGTGCCCTCGGCATAGTTGTTGATCACCAGTCCCTCAACCTCGATCTCGATTTCGCCACCGGCCAGGAAGATGGAGAGGTGGCAGAGGGTGCCCTTCGGAAGCTCCTCCTGGGTGTGGATCAACATCCCCTTGAGACTGACGTTCTGGGATCCCGTATTGGGGATATCCCTTCCATCGACCGTGATCCGAACCTCAAGGCTCGTGGGAACCCTGGTAAATTCTCGCTGGCTAAAGCCCTGGTCCATGGCGGCAACCCCTTGATGGTCCATCTACATGCTGTCTTATCGGCCGATACTGAAGCAAGTATAGTCGCAACCGTTCCGGCTCCACAGGAACCGGGACGGTTGCGCACCCTCTTCAGCGATTCTCCCGGGACCGCTCTTCCTTTCGGTCCCGGCTGGAGTGTTTTTCCTTGCTGGGAGCCGGGGTTTCCTTCACCTGAGCGGGACGCTTCTCCGGGGCCTCCTTAACCTGGGCAGGGCGCCTTTCTGGCACTTCCACCGTATTCCGGGGGTTCAAACTCGGCTCTCTCCGCGACTGTTCCGGTTCTCCCCTGCGAACGGGGCGGTCCCCATCCTGGGGTTTGACCTGTTCACGGCGGGGAGGAACGACGCCACCGGGGTCCTGACGGGGCTCAACTTGGCGGGAAGGACGCTCCAGGTCCCCACTCCGGGGCTGCTCCCGATGGGGAGGGACCACCCCTCCTGGGTCCTGACGAGGCTCAACCTTGCGGGAAGGCCGTTCCAGGTCCCCGCTCCGAGGCTGCTCCCGATGGGGGGGCACCACTCCCCCGGGGATCTGCCGGGGCTGGTTGGGCTCGACACGGTTGTTGGGCCGGTCCGTCTCAGGGGCCCGCGGCTGCATCCGGTGGGGGGGCACCACGCCGCCGGGAGTTCGGGCAGCCTCGGGGCGCTCGGACCTGCGCCACTGGCGCTCTCGATCCTGGAAGCCCACCCGGGGCCTTTGGGGGGAGACCCCTGGGTTGGAGGGTGCGTGATCGCGTTCAGGGGTAAAGCGGTACACCTTGCGACCAGTGGCCTGCTCGGAGCGACGAGCATACTCCTGCATGCGTTCCCGTCGCAGCTCCCTCTGTTGGAGAACCCGGCGGAACTGGTGGGGATCCCGAATCTCGCCGGGCCTGACGATCAGCGGTGTCCGCCGCCAGGGAGGAGTCAGAGGACCGGAGCCCCGGTGACCGTGGTTCCGGGGTCCGAAGTCCCGGACATGGTGCCAGCCGGGATACATGTGGTGATGGATGCGGGGGGAGGAGATGAAGTTGATCTCCACCACATTCCAGCAGTAGCCGCCACGCCACTCGCCATAGCCCCAGGTGCAGGGCTGATCTGCATATCCTAGGGGCGCCCAGCCAAAATAGGCGTCCGAGTTCTGCCAAGCGACCCAGGCCGGACTGTATTGAATGCCCGGGATCCAGTACCAGCCCAGGGAGAGGCTCCAGCCCCAGCGGCCGTAATGGTGGGTCACATAGCCCCAGGGCTCATCGCTCACCCAGGTCATACCCCCTGGATAGCTGGCCCAACGTCCGCGCCAGTAGGGGCGCCAATCCTGAGGGACACCCCGGGGACGCCAGCAATAGGACTGGGTTTCATCGACGTAGACCCAATCACCATTGCCACTCAGCTCCTCGGCGTAGGGACGGATCTCCTCGGGAACACGATCCAGATCCCGCACGCGCCTCTGGGCCAACTGGGGTCCGCTCCAGTTCTCGAAGTCGTCCAGATCATAGGTATTGAAGTCCCGGATACGGTTGAGGCTGTCCTTGGGGGAGTGGAAGCGGAGCCATTCGCCTGCCCCCAGGGTGACTTTGTCCTCCTGGTTCTGCACTGAAGCCCGGGTCGTGAACACCTTGGTTTCCAGCGCCTGCTGGCCCAGGCCCACCGCCACGTTGGCCTTCACTCCGAAGCTGACGCTTCCCAGGGGAGAGTCGACCCGAATCCGCGTATCGGGATCGTTGCTGACGGAAATCCGAAGGCGTCCCCTTTCCAGCTTCAGGAGCACCTGCCGCTCGCCCTGGCGATCCATGAAAAGGGCCGCAACGGTAAATCGGGTGCCTGTATCGAAAGCCACGCGAGTTCCATCGCCGAGTTGCAGAACGCCACGGCCGCGGCTTTCCACCACATCGCCTTCCCCCACTGGAGTGCCGCGTCCAAGCGCTTCTTCAACGTCTCCCTTGTGGATGATGGCGTCTCCCTCCATCACCCGCACCTGGGCGTAGCGATCAGAGGATTCGCCAGCATAGTCGTCCTGGTCACCGTCCGACTGAGCCATGACAGGCGGGGCAGCGAAGATCGCAGCCGGCAGCAGCAGGGCCAGAGAAAGGGTCTTGAGATCGGGGGAAACCATAAAAGCCTCCTGGAATACGAGGGATCTCCCTCACTTCCAACTCGAACGTAGCCAGGAACGGGCCAAGTCTAGCTCAGCTCCTGAATCTTCTTCTCCAAGCGGTCCGTCACCTTGTCCAGCATCTCTTTGACCTCAAGGCGCGTGTCGCGCTGATCCTTGTCGGACTTGCGCTCCATCTGCATGACTGACTTCTGGAGGGCATTCATGACGCCCTTCATCTCGTCCAGGTCATCCAGAATCTGGTTCAGACGGGAGTCTGGGGGACGGCTGTTGCTGAATACCCCCATCCCGGCCAGAACTGCGGCAATGGCTGTGAGGAGCAGAATCAGGATGAGAAGACCGTTGGCCATGGGAGAACCTCTGCCACTAATCCTAGTGCGTAAAAAGGCACGCCATGCGTGCCTTTTTCACAACCAGACGGAATGCCGACCCGGATCAGCGGCTGGGATTGGAAACGGTCTGAGTATCCAGGGGTTGACGGGAGGCGGAGGGCTGGAGGGGAAGCACCAGTTCCCGAGCCTTCTGGGCACCCTTGGCACCACTTCGTGCCAGCACCAGCTCATTCTGCGTGGCCTTCACCTGAGCCGCAGCCTCGGCCGTGATCTTGGCCAGCCGCTGCATCTCCGCATCCTTCTCCCGCACGGCGGCAGCAAGGGTATCGGCCTTGCGCTTCTGGACGGAGCCCCAGACGCCCAGCCCGCCTAGAGCCAAGGCCACGGGGAGCCCCGCCGCCAGGAGCATGGGCCAGACCGGGCGGGGCTTTGCCAGTTTGATGATCGGGGCGTGCCTGCGCCTGACCGATTCCCGGCGGAGTTCCTCGGCCAGGGCCAGGATTTCTGGGCTCAGCTGGGCCTTGGGCCGGGCGGGGACCTCAGGGTCGAGTCCCATCAGCCCCTTGAGCTCCATGCGAAGCTCTTGATCTGCGCTGGATTCGTCACAAGCGGTTTCAGGCCAAGACATGGGCGCCTCCTGATGTATTGAGTTGTTCGCGCAGCTGGGCCTTGGCGCGATGGATTCGGGTCTTGACAGTTGCATCGGGGATTTCCAGGATCTCGCCGATCTCCCGGATCGACAGCCCTTCCACGACAAACAGCCAAAGGGCTTCACGGAAGGTAGGTGAAAGGGTCCGCATGCGCTCCCGCACCTCACGGCTCAGGAGCAGCTCTTCCGCTTCCGGCGGCCTCCCGGGCTCCATCACGGCCTCCAGACTGAGATTCTGGTTCTTCATGGGACGCCGCTCCGTGAGGGAGAGGGTCCGCACCGTGCCGTACAGGAAGGCGGCGGGATGATCGACGGGCTCTTCGCGCTGCATGAGGATGACAAAAGCCTCCTGGGCGATGTCTTCGGGATAGGTGGCGCCATAGCGCCGGGCATAAGCGACCAGCCTCGGATAGAGGTCGGCGAAGGCTTGGTGGAAATCGGCGACATCCCCGAAGGGCGTCGTAGTGTTGTCTGGGGCTTGCATGCATCGCTCCACGGAAGGTATGCGAGATCCGCCCGCGAGGTTCCTGACTAATCCCCGGCGCAG